>NZ_JBFTSL010000018.1:0-96250 GCF_056400005.1 Arthrobacter sp. 01L42
CGATCCGCTCCACGTCCAGGGCCGGGGCACGCTTCACGGATTCGCGGATCACGTGCGCGGCGAGGTCATCCGGGCGGATCCCGGCGAGGCCGGAACCGAACTTCCCGAACGGCGTCCTCACAGCGTCATAGATAAATGCCTGATTCATGATTTCCTCTAAGTTCTGTGGAGCCCAACTACGCAGCAGCAGAGGTGGGTTGAGGGCGCAAACGATCCCTGCTGCTGCCTTGGGCTGGCTGGCCGCCCTCGGGGACTTGGCTGTGATTCGAGCGGGCCTACGCTGCCGGGATCCGGATCAGCTTCTTGTTGGCGAACTCATTGATTCCGTATTGCGCCAGTTCACGTCCGACGCCGGAACGCTTCACCCCGCCAAACGGAAGGTCAGCGGCGCTGCGGCTGATGCTGTTGATCCAGACCATTCCGGTCTCCAGCTGTTCGGCAAGCTGCCGGGCGGCCTCAACATCCGCGGTGTAGATGGAGCTTGAGAGGCCGAAAGGCGAATCGTTGGCCAGGTCAACAGCGGCTTCGGCAGAGTCCACCCGGTAAACCACGGCGGCCGGGCCGAAGATCTCTTCCGAGTAAGCCCGCATGTCCGGCGTCACACCGGTCAGGACGGTCGCGGGGTAGTAGGCGCCCGAGTCGTTGGGGGCGCCTCCACCCGTGACTGCGGTCGCGCCCTTGGAGACGGCGTCCTGGACCAGCTCGGCGATGTCATCGACGGAGGCCCGGGATGACAGCGGCCCGAAGGTCGTCTGCCCATCGGTCGGGTCGCCCGGGGCGATCTTGGACATGGCCTCGGTGTAGCGGCGCAGGAACTCGTCGTAGATGTCGCCGACGATGATGAAGCGCTTGGACGCAGTGCAGGCTTGGCCGCCGTTGTACATGCGGCCAGCCACGGCGCCGGCTACGGCTTTGTCCAGATCGGCATCGGGCAGCACGATGAACGGATCGGAGCCGCCGAGCTCCAGCACATACTTCTTCAGATGGCGTCCGGCAATTTCTGCCACGGCGGATCCGGCCTTCTCGGAGCCTGTCAGGGAAACACCCTGCACCCGGGGGTCGGCGATCATGGTGGCGATCTGGCCGCTGGTGGCAAACGCGTTGATGTAGACATCGGCCGGCAGCCCGGCGTCGCGGAAGACCGCCTCGATGGCCAGCGCCGACTGCGGGCAGTTGCGTGAGTGCTTGAGGATCACGGTGTTGCCCAGCACTATGTTGGGTGCGGCGAAGCGGGCGACCTGGTAGTAGGGGAAGTTCCAGGGCATGATCCCGACCAGCGGTCCGATGGGTTCGGTGCGGACCACGGCCGAGCCGGGTCCCCGGAACTCCAAGGGTTCATCGCGGAGGAAGCGCTCGGCGTTGTCCGCATAGTAGGCGTAGATCGAGGCCACGAGGGCAACCTCGCCGCGTGCTTCGGCGATCGGCTTGCCCATCTCCAGGGTCAGCAAGGCGGCGAGTTCTTCGGAACGTTCGCGGTGCAGCTCGGCCACGCGGGTCAGCACTGCGGCCCGTTCCGCCAGCGGAGTGGAGCGCCAGGTGCGGTATTCCGTGAAGGAGCGCTTGAGCGCATCCTGCACTTCCTCGTCGGTGAGTGTCGGGAACTCGGCAACGCGCTCTCCGGTTGCCGGGTTGATGGTCGCGTAGTTGCTCATGATCCGGAACTCTTTCTGCAGGTACGTCTTTGTCTTAGCAATCACGATCCCAGCTTCCGGCTATGCAGTCCAATACTTATTAGCCTCAAGATCAATGAGGATTTTGGATCAATGACGGCGTCGTGAGTGACTGCCCTCGGGCCTGATCTATCCAATTCCGACAATAACGGCCGGTCCATTAGGTATTGGACGCTGTGTAATAAACGATGCCATGGTGGGCTGGTGAAGACGATCAAAATCCACGACGCCGACGCGACCGTCCATGTCGAACTCAACAGGCCAGAAGTCCGCAACGCCATAGACCAGCTCATGGTGGACGAATTGCACACTGTATGCGCGGATTTGGAGCGCAATCCCAAAATACTCATCCTCTCCGGGGCGCAGCTTCCCTCCGGCGGCGTCTTCGCCTCCGGAGCCGACATCGCCCAACTCCGCGAACGCCGCCGTGATGATGCCCTGGCCGGCATCAATTCCGGCCTCTTCCAGCGAATCTCCAGGCTGCCGATGCCAGTGATCGCAGCCATTGACGGGTTTGCGCTCGGCGGCGGCGCTGAGCTGGCCTATGCGGCGGATTTCCGGATTGCGACGCCACGGGCAAAGATCGGCAACCCCGAAACCGGTCTGGGCATCCTCGCCGCCGCCGGCGCAGGCTGGCGCCTCGTGGAGCTCGTCGGCGAGCCTTTGGCCAAGGAAATCCTGCTCACCGGAAAAGTGCTCGACGGCGCTGAGGCAATGGCTGTTCGGCTGGTCACGGAGTTGCATCAACCAGACCAGCTGATCCCCGCGGCCTTCGCACTCGCGGCCCGGATCGCATCCCAGGATCCACTCGCGGTCCGCCTCACCAAGAGCGTCCTCCACGCCCCAAGGTCAGCACACCCGGCCATTGACGAACTCGCCCAAGGGATCCTCTTTGAATCAGAGGCAAAATTTGAGCGGATGCAGGCGTTTCTGGACCGAAAACAACGCAAAGGAACCAACTAATGACCCCTTCCACTCCCCCACTTGAAACCCAGGGCGTCCCCACGAGGGTAGGCGTTCTCGGCGGAGGCCGGATGGGCGCGGGCATCGCCCACGCTTTCCTTGTCTCCGGAGCTGCGGTGACAATAGTCGAACGGGACGAGGCCGCAGCCGCAGCGGCCCGCGACCGCGTGAGAGTGACGCTGGCCAAGGCCCTGGAGAAGGCCGCCGTTCTCGAGGATCTGGAGTCGCTCTTGGGCCGGTTTGCGGTCTCCACGGACGCCGTCGACTTCGGCGGGGCGGGCCTTGTTGTCGAAGCCGTGCCGGAGGACTTCAAGCTTAAGCAGGATGCCCTGCTCAACGTGGAGCGCCACCTGGGCACGGATGCCTGGATTGCCACCAACACGTCCTCGCTCTCCGTCACCGACCTGGCTGGCTCGCTCGGCCGGCCGGAACGGCTGTGCGGGTTGCACTTCTTCAATCCGGTCCCGGCCTCGACGCTGGTGGAAGTCGTTCTTGGCCCCCGGTCCGCCCCTGAACTCTCCGACGCCGCCACCGGCTGGGTCCGCGGGCTCGGTAAGACTCCCATCGTGGTCAATGACGCGCCCGGCTTCGCGAGTTCGCGCCTTGGCGTGGCAATTGCGCTGGAGGCCATGAGGATGCTGGAAGAGGGCGTGGCCAGCGCCCAGGACATCGACGCCGCCATGGAACTCGGCTACCGGCACGCATCCGGACCACTGCGCACCACGGACATCGTCGGGCTGGACGTGCGCCTCGGAATCGCCGAGTACCTGCATGAAACCCTCGGCGAACGCTTCGCCCCGCCCCGCATCCTCCGCGACATGGTGGAGCGCGGCGAGCTGGGACGGAAGTCCGGCAAAGGGTTCTACGACTACTCCTGAGCTGTCAGAACCGATAGCCCGATGGCGGCAAGCGTTCTCGCTGGCCGCCATCGTGTCCAGCTGAGCTTCGTTGAGCAAAGCTGGGTTCTTCAACGCCGTCGTGGCGGCGGCGTCGCGCCGATCCCTCCGACCCAAAGAACCGGAAGGCACACGACCAGCGGCTCACGCACATTGGAGCGGGCGGTCCTTCGCGGAAGAGCTGCCCAGAAGTGCCGGCCAGCCCGGGTCGTCCGTGTCCGCGGCGGGGAACCAGCGCTCGGCCGTGAATTGATGCCAGTCCGGGAACGGGTCCGGGGGCAGTTCAATGTCGGGCTCCGGGATGGGATCCTGGCCGGGATGGTAGTCCGGGAGCAGTTCCAGCTCGCAACGATGTCCTGGATACGCGGGCAAGCCTTGATCCGGGCCCGTGTCGGGGTCGGGTACCGGGCGTGTTTCCGTGGCCTGGATGTGGGGCAGCCAGTCTTCGGGCCAGTGGGGTGGGTCCCAGTCTTGGTGTTCGCTGGGATAGTAGCGTCCGGACGGTGAGGTCCAGCCGGGCGGGTGGTCTTTGCTGGCCCGGTCCGGTGTCCAGGCGGAGGCGTGTTTAAGCCGGTGGTGTTTCGGGCAGGGCTGGCCCAGGTTCGAGATGCCGGTGGTGCCGCCGTCGGCCCAGGCCAGGAGGTGGTCTGCCTCGTTGTCCAGGGAATGGTTGGCGCAGCCGGGGAACGGACACCGGCCGTCGCGGAGCCGGAGCCAGTGGCGCTGGGCCGTCGTGAGCCGGTAGCTGGTCCGGCCGATTTCGAGCGGGGCGCCGTCGCGGGGGTCGGTCAGGACCCGGTGGAAGGAGCTGGCGCCGTCGGCGATGAGGCGGCGGGCCATCGAGGGCGGGATCGGCCCGTGCCCGTCGAGGACGGCCGGTTCGTCGGTGGCGCCGAGCAGGGCCAGGACCGGGACGGTGACCAGAACCTGCGCACGCGGGACCGGAACACCCGCGCCGGTACCGGTGCCGCCGTCGTCCGATCCAGCACCCGTGCCGGTGCCGGTGGTGAGGAGCCAGGTGGCGGTGATGTCGGCGCGGAGCTGGGTCAGGGTCCGGGGCTCGTCCGGGCCCTGGAGGGCGCGGGCCGCCGCGGTGGCCCGGTCCCAGATCCCCGCGGCGGTGTCGGCCGGGAAATAGGCCGAGAGCCAGGCCATGCCGTCCCGGTCCGGGGTGTACTCGACCCGCCGGTCCGCGGCGCTCGTGGCGTGGCGTTCCTCGATGCCGGCCGGGTGGTGGCGTTCGCGCCAGGCGCGGGCCTTGGCCCGGAACCGGGACGGAACGAGCTCCCCGGCCGGACAGCCGCGGGCCGGGTTCGGTGCTTCGGGGTCCAGGAAGTGCGCTTCGAGCCCGGCCGCCCCGGCCGCATCCAGGCTGCTGGTTTCGTCCACGATGATCCGGGCGTGGGCCCAGGAGATCGTGCCGGACTCAAGGGCGGCCAGGGTCAGCGGCAGCGCCGTCGTCAGGGCGTGGGCTTCGGCGAGGAGGGCCGCTGCGGTGCGTTCGCTGACGGTCAGGACACAGGCAACCTCAGCCACCAGGGCCATCTCCTGAACGGCACGGTCCCGCGGGGACGGCGCCGGCGGCGCCAGGAACCTGGTTGCCTGCGCGTAGTCGGCGGCCAGCCGCACCCTCAACGCCGCGGTCCGGGCCTCCATCCGCGCGACCTCGGCCAGCCCGTCCAGACAGGCATCCGCCCGCCGCCGCAGCGGATCGCCGTCTCCCAACGGGTCGGCAGCAGGCGCACCGGCGTCGTCAGCCCCAACGCCGGCGCCGGCCAAGGCAGCCAGCGCGGCAACAGAGGCGGCGACGGCCTCCACGGCCGCCCCGCTCTCCGCACTCAACTCCGCACTCCACGCTGTCCCGCGATCCATACGCCAAGCAAATCACGAGCCACCGACAATATTGATGCGACCGAAACGGTGCCCGCACGAAGCCGGCACGTTTGTGAACCGCAGCGGTAGGTGGCGGTCTTTTCGCCGCGTTGTGTGGCGCCCCCGGTGCCCGTAGTCCAATCATGCACCGGGTGGTCTGGCGGGGGCAGCAGCAGAATTCGAGGAAAGGACGTCTTTGCGGACCGCCCAACGGCCGATCGCTGCCGCTGCGCCAACTGTGGCCCATGGGATCAGCAGCCAGGGCTGCCGGCCGAGACCCAGGACGCTTCCCAGCAGCCAGAACGCGAGGGTGGGCACCGCGAAAAGAGCTCTGATGTGGATCCATTGTTGCCGGACCGGGCGCAGTAGGTAGGCCAACACACAGGCCAGTGGCGCCGCGAATACCAGGGCAACTCGAAGCCATAAAGAACCACCATGCCCAAAAAGCCCCACACGTGGCCGGCATCGGTTCCGTCCAGCGCGGCGGCTACGCCATAGTGTGCTGCAACCAGGAGCAGCAGAAAGCCAACCCAGAGCGAGGTGGCGATCAGCCAGCCCTTGATGAACGCATACGCATCCAGGACCACTCGGCATGGACGCCCGCAAACCCCTGACTGTCACCCGCTACCCAGCCACCAAAGACTACGTCGCGAAACGAACAAGCCAAGGACGCACCAAGAAGGAGATCATCCGCAGCCTCAAGCGATACATCACCCGGCAGATCTACCGAACCCTCAACCACCGGTTAGTGCTGGCTAGCAGCACCTGAACCAGTGGGGGTAGTAACCGAAAACTCTCGGTCATTGAGGATGCGAGCCAAGGTGCTCCGCCCGAGCGCGCTCATCCCTGGAACCGTTTCCCGGTAGTACCAGACCAGGCCCATTGCCTGCTGGAACGCCCAGGCGGCTCCACGCCTCCACTCGAGGTCACTAGACGCCAGCTCCCGGCGTAAGAGTGCCCGCCTTTCGTTATCGAGCATGTGCCAGGCTGCGACAAGGTCAAGGGAAGGATCGGCAGGAGCAAAACCCCCACCATCCAAGACGCCAAGAAGTCGGTCGCCTCCGACGAGGAGATTGCCGGGAATCAAATCCCCGTGCGTCATCACCGCCGGGCCAGCAGAGGGCAGGCTCCGGAATTCTGACCAGAGCGCACGGAGCCGGTCTACCGGAAGCAGGCCATCGCTCTTAAGAAAACAGACTTCCATCCACTCGTCAGAGTTCTTTAAGTCGCCGCCACGACCGGATCCCGTAAAAGGGCGGCCTCTCGCATCGGCGGCTCGAAGCGAATGAACGAGGGTGGCGAGGTCACGGGTGAACACTTCCGAGTGCGCCAAGCCATCGGGTGTTGCAACGACGCCGGGTAACCACGTTTGCACAGACCACGGCAACGGATAGCCGTGACCAGGACGGCCCAAAGCCACTGGCTCCGGTGTGGGGACGGGACAGCATGTTGCCAATTCACGCATTGCGGCTGCCTCCCGGACGAGCTCAGCGCTTATGTCAGTTGGGTCAGCGGATCGGAGCGGGAAACGGGCCGTGAGATCGGCGCCGATTCTGAATATGGCGTTGACCGTGCCGTCCGTCATGACGCGGCTGATGCGCTCGTGACCCCAACCTGGGAATTGTTCGACTACCAGTCGGCAAGCGAGGTCCTCGTCAATGTGCAACTGGTCGTCGTGCATAGTCATGCAGCTGACGTTAGCCCACTTACTAGTGCGTGGTCAGGACGAGATGGGAGATGCTTTCTCCCACGTCAGGACCTGGAACACTGCTTGACGAATATAGAAGCGTCCAAGCCTACCAATGGGCAAATGCTTCGCCATGGGATCGCAGAACGGCGACTACCACTCCCCCAAGGTGTGGCAGCCGCCGTCGCTGTCGTTTGATTGTGGTTACTCCGCCGGGGCGAGTACCTTCAGGTCGAAGCCCTCGTAGCCCGATTCGCGAACTTCGGCGAGCTTGTTCCGGTAGTTGCCGAGGCCGCCGAGGTAGAACATGACCGTCCTCTTCTTGCCGGGGATATTGGCACCGAAGATCCAGGAATCGGCCTTCGGGAAGAGCGTCATGTCGGCGATCTCCTGGCAGGTCTCGGTCCAGGCTTCTTCGGCCTCGGCCGTCGGTTCCACGGAGGTCACCTGGCCGGCTTCTGCGTCCTTGACCAGTTGGGAGATCCACTCGACCTGGGTCTCAATGCTCGGCGGCAGGTTCGTGAAGGGACCGTTCGGTCCGAGGATCATGAACATGTTCGGGAATCCGGCGGTGGTGATGCCGAGGTAGCTTGTGGGGCCTTCCTTCCAGTGGTCCTGGATGGTTTCGCCGCCGCGGCCACGAATGTCCATCCGCGTGTAGTTACCGTCCACGGCGTCGAAGCCGGTGGCGAAGATCAACACATCGAGCTCGTGCTCAACGCCGTCGGACGTCCTGATGCCCTTTGGTGTCAGCTCGAGAATCGGCGTCTCCTTCACGGATACCAGCTCAACGTTGTCCCGGTTGAAGGTGGCGTAGTAGCCGCTGTCGCAGAGGGGGCGCTTGGCGTAAAGGTCGGTCGGGGTGAGCTTGCGGGCCGTCTCCGGGTCCTTGACGATCTCGGCGATCTTGCCCCGGACAAAGGATGCGGCAGCTTCGTTGGCGTCCCGGTCCGTGGCGATGTCGCCGAAAGTGTTGAACATGAAGCGGAATCCGCCGCCTTCTTCCCAGGCCTTCTGGAAGACCGCCTGACGGTCCGTTTCAGACACACTCATGGCCGGAACGGTGCTCTCCTCGAATCCGAAGGCGACGCCGGAGGCCCGGACCTGTTCCCAGATTTTGGGGTAGTCCTTCTTGACGGATGCGACGTACTCCGGCGTGACAGTGGTGTTGCCGACCGGGACGCTGTATTGCGGCGAGCGCTGGAAGACGGTGAGGTGCCCCACCTTGGGCGCGATGGCGGTGATGATCTGCAGGCCGGTGGAACCGGTGCCCATGACGCCGACGCGCTTGCCGGTAAGGTCCACGCCTTCGGGCCAGGCGCCGGAATGGTAGATCTTGCCCTCGAACGAGTCGATGCCCGGGATGTCGGGGATATTGGTGGCCGAGAGCAGACCGAGGCCGTTGACGATGTACTTCGCCGTGATGGTTTCCCCGGCGTCCGTTCCGATGACCCAGCGGTCGGCGGACTCGTCGTAGCGGGCCGAGGTGATCCCGGTGTTGAGCTGGATATCCTTGCGCAGCTCGTACCGGTCAACCACGTGTTCGAGGTAGCTGAGGATTTCGGGCTGCGTCACGTACTTGTGCGTCCAGTTCCATTCCTTCAGCAGTTCGTCGTCGAAGGAGTAGCGGTACACGAAGCTCTCGGTGTCCGACAACGCACCCGGGTAACGGTTCCAGTACCAGGTGCCGCCCACACCCCCGGCGCGGTCGAAGGCGCGGACGTTGAGGCCCAGTTCGTTGCGCAACTTGTGCAGCATGTAGATGCCGCCAAATCCAGCGCCCACGACGACGGCGTCGAATTCGGCGGTGGGGGTGGTGGAGGCAGTCTGCCCCTGTTCTTCAGCCATGATGAAATACTCCTTTGTGCTTCAGGTCTTTGTAGTGAAGTGGCCGGGGCTCAGTACTTGTACCAGCCGGCAATACGGGCGAGTTCGGCGTCGGCAACCTCGGAGTCGCCGGCCAGGAACGGGTACACGTGCTGCTGTCCTTCGCCGATGGAGAGCGTCACGTCGACGCCGGCGGCTTCCGCCAGTGCGTTCAGGCGGGTGGCATTGTCCAGGAGGGATTCGGACGAGCCCGCGGTGATGTACAGGCGCGGGAACCCGGCGAAATCGGCGTAGAGCGGGTTGGCCAGCGGGTTCTGCGGGCTGACGGACTCGCCCAGCACGCCGGCGATCATGCCCTCGAGCAGGGGCACGGAGATGAGTGCGTCCGATGCGTCGTTGGTGATCAGCGTTTCGCCCTTGTTCTCCATGTCCAGCCAGGGTGAGAAGGCGATGACCTGGCCGGGCAGCGGCTCTCCCTGTTCTTTGAGGGCCAGGGGAATGGCAACCGCAAGGTTGCCACCGGCGGAGTCGCCGATGGTGGTGATGTCCTGCGGGTGGATGCCGCTCTCGACGAGGGCCTTGAAGGCGGCCACGCCGTCTTCGACCTGGGCCGGGTGCGGGTGCTCGGGCGCCCTGCGGTAGTCAAGGACAAAGGTGACGACGCCGATTGCCTTGGCAACGTGGCCGGCAAGCTTGCGGTGGCTTGACGCGGAGCCGACGGCGAAGCCGCCGCCGTGGGTGTAGAGCAGCACCTTTGTGCGGTCGGCACCTTCCGGGAAGGCCCAGATGCCGGGGACACCGCCGACGACGTCTTCCTTGTAGGTGACTGCCTCAGGCTCCCGCGTGGGCTGGTGCCACTCGTCGAAGATGCTGCGGAACAGGCGCATCGTCAGGTTGGGCGTGGTGGCGATGATTCCCGACCAGTCCGCGTACAGGTCGCGGAGGGGGTCGGTCGCCTGAGATGTTTCAGTCACTGCTGCTTCGGTCGAGATAGTCATCTCATACTCCTTCGTATGGAGAGCGCCCCCGCGTTGCCCGGGAACGGATGGATCGGTTGTTGGCTGCGTTTGCCGCTACATATAGCGTGGGTCACATTTCTGCCGGCTCAGTGTTCCACTTTGGAACACTCACGCGGCTCCTGATTGTTGCGCTCAGGACATCAAAGGGGCCGCGATTTAGTATTGGATACCTATCAGAACTGGTGTCATTCTTGAATCAATACAGTCTGCGCAACGATGCGAGGTCACCATGCACGCTTTTGCCGTTTTCCAAGACAGCCCAGAGATCCAGGACATCGAACTGCCGGATCCGCTGCCGACAGGAACCGAGGTCCTCTTGAGGGTCATCCGTTCCGGTGTGTGCCACACGGACACCCATCTTCGTGAAGGTTCGTACGATCTGGGCAGCCGCGGCGCGTTGAAGCTGGTGGACCGGGGCGTCACTTACCCGCTGGTCATGGGGCACGAAGTCGTCGGTGTCGTCGAGAAGGTCGGCGACCGTGTGCACGGGACCAAACCCGGGGACATCCGGCTGGTCTATCCCTGGATCGGCTGCGGCACGTGCCGGGATTGCCTTGCCGGCCGCGACAATGTCTGCGCCAACGGACGCAACCTCGGAGTAGCGGAGCCCGGAGGCTACGCCGAGCAGATCCTGGTCCGTGACGAAAAGTACCTGGTGGATATCGAGGGCCTGGACCTCAGCTGGGCGGCGACACTGGCCTGCTCCGGGCTGACGGCATTCAGCGCCGTGAACAAGGTCCTTCCGCTCGGACCCGACGAACCCGTCGTGGTGATCGGCGCCGGCGGAGTGGGACTCACCGCCATCGCCACCCTGAGCGCGCTCGGGCACCAGGCCATTTGCGCCGTCGACATTTCCGAACGCAACCTGGAGCTCGCGCGGCAGGTTGGCGCAGCCACCACCGTCCAGTCCACAGACGAAGGCCTCAGCGCAAAAATCGTTGCAGCCAGCGGCGGGCCCGTGGCGGCCGTCATTGACTTCGTGAACAACAGCCAAACAGCGCCGGTAGCCTTCGATTCCCTGCGCAAGGGCGGCCGGTTGATCCAGGTCGGGCTCTTCGGCGGCGAACTGACGGTACCCACCGCGCTCATGGCCCTCAAGATGCTCACTATCCAAGGCAGCTTCGTGGGGACCCCGGACGAGCTGAACCAGCTCATCGCCTTGGCCAAGCGGGACGCCATTCCCCACATCCCCATCATCGACGCCGAGCTCTCCGCCGCCTCTGTTGGCGAGAGCCTGGACAAGCTGACGCACGGCGGCGTGCCCGGACGCGTCGTCCTGCGCGCGGCAGACGGAGCCCAGGGCTGACCAGCCATGCAAAACCCCAGGAAGGTGCCCGATGATGCGCTCCGCGCTGCCCGGGAACAGCTCATCCGCCGCGGCCTGCTGAATGGGACCCAACTGACGGAAATCGTCTCCCCGGATATCGAGCACAGCTGGCGCCGCTCTATCGGCGTGGAGGCGTCGGCAGGGCCCGAGGCATTCCTCTTCGTCAACGACTTCGATCCGGACGGAATCCTCATCCGGGCCGCCAAGAGCGTGATGGACCACTGGCTGGAAAGCCTCAACGGCATGGGCATATCCCTGTTCCTCAGTGACCAGTCCGGTCAGATCATCGCCCGCAGACTCGGGGACAGGACGCACGGCAATCGGTTCGATGAGGCAAATGCCGCCGAAGGATTCAGTTTCTCGGAGCGCTCCGTGGGAACGAACGGGCTGGGCACCCCCATCGAAGGACGCCAGGCCGTTTTTGTCCGCGGAGCCGAGCATTTCAACGAGGCACTGGCACCCCTGTCGTGTTCAGGGGCCCCGATTCTGCACCCGGTCACCCGCCGGGTGCTCGGATCCATTTCCTTCGCCTGCGACACCGCTTTGGACAACCCGCTCATGCTGGCCATGGCCCGCGAAGCCGGCGGCCAGATCGAACGCCGACTGCTCGATCTCGGCAGCGCGACGGGACTCGCCCTGGGGATGTCGCAACTGCGTTTGAGCTCCTCCAAGGCCCCGGTCATCATGCTCGACGCCCAGGCTGTCATGACCAACGTCTCCGGACTGGCCGTCATGAGCAGCGAACTGCACACCACCCTGTGGGAACAATTGCGCGGCCTCGTGTGGACCGGCGCCAAGCAAACCATCGAGATTCCCTCCCTGAACGTCGATGCCACGGTCCAGCGAATTGACGATTCCGGCGGGAGCTCGGCCTTCGCCCTGGAGCTTTCCCGCGTTCCGGAGGCCGCAAGCAGTCCGGGCAGGGCCGAGCCTGGGGTGGCCGACGGCGGCTCTTGGGGCGTCGGGGCGGCGTTTGGGCACATCATGCGGAATGCTTTCGATCGCGCAGGTCAGGGGCCCGGGGCGATTGCTGTTTGCGGGCAGGGCGGCTCCGGCAAGCTTCACCACACACTCGCCTGGCTCAATGGGCAGGACTCCGGCCCGAATCCGCTGATCCTCGACGCCTGCCTGCTGCCAGGGGAACAGGATGCCACCTGGTTCTCTGACTGCCGCGAGGCGATCGCGGCAGGCCGGAGCGTCGTCCTGCGGCATCTGGAGGATCTTCCCCGGAGCGAGCTTAACAGGCTGAAGGCGCTGGATGTGGCGGTGCGGCAACAGCCGGCCGGGCCGTCGGCAGGCGCCACACACGCAGGTACACCGCCGTACAGCGACACGGCCGGCCCCTCTCCAGCCCGGCTCGTCTTGACGATGAATCCGGACGCATGCCCGGACTTCGTATCCGAAGTGGTTTCCCAGATCGCTGCACGTGTGAATGTGCCGAGCCTCTCCGCCACCAAAGAACGCATCCCGGTACTGGCGGCACATTTTCTGGACGCAGCAGCTCCGGCCGACAGATCCACGCTCTCCGCAGCGGCGCTGCAAGGGCTCATGCGCTGGCATTGGCCAGGCAATGTCGCCGAGCTGCGCGCCACCCTCGAATCACTCGGGCGGGCACATCCCGGACGCGTGGTGCAGGCCAATGACCTCCCGGAACATCTCAGAAGCACGGGCAGGCGGAAACTCTCCAAACTGGAATCCCTCGAGCGCGATGCGATCGTGGCCGCACTCGAACAGAGCGACGGGAACCGTTCGGTCGCCGCGGAATCCTTGGGCATGGGCCGGACCACGCTCTACCGGAAGCTGCGCGCACTGGGGATCGAAACACCCGAGTCCATGGCGACCTGACCCAGTCATCCGGCGCCTGTCATCCGGCGCCGGGCAGGATCCTCTCAGCCAACTCCAGGACCGCCCGCAAGGCGGGGCTGGAGTTGTCCCGTCGCCAGGCCATGCGCAGCTCCACCGGAAGGGTCTCGTCCACCAGCTGCACAAAACGCACATGGGGATCCGTGACCGACTCGGCCACCGAGGACAGCGTGAGGGTACAGCCCACCTCCGCCGCCACCAGCGAGAGAGCCGTCCAGGAATCCGGGACAATCTGGACGACGTCGAGCTCGAACCCGGCGGCGTGCGTGAGCCGGCGGAGCCGGTCGTTCAGTACGGCCCCTGCATGCGGCGGCAGCGAAACAAATACGTCGCCCTGGAAGTCTGCCATCCGGGCCTCGGCGGCATCGGCCAGACGGTGGCTTGCCGGTACGGCCACGACGAGGTCCTCCGCCGCAAGCAGCCGCGTTTCGATGCCGGCGGCAATGTAGTCCCAGCGACCGAGGGCGATGTCCATGTCCCCGCTGAGGACACGGTCCATGGCAGGTTGCGCAAAATTCTGGCTGAAGAGTTCGATCTGGATACCCGGGTGGTCGCGCCGGACCTCCCGGGCGAGCCGGCCCACCAGGGTATGGGTGGAAGCGCCCGCGTAGGCCACCCGAACGCGCCCGACTTCGCCCTTGTCCGCGGCACGGACCGCGATGCTCGCCCGGCGCGTGGCATCGATGATCTCCGTCGCCGGCCCGATGAACGCCTCTCCGGCGCCTGTCAGCTTGACGCTGCGGGTGCTTCGGTCGAACAGCCGGGTTCCCAGCTCACGTTCCAGCTGCTGGATACTGCGGCTGACCGGAGGCTGCGCCATGTGAAGTTTTTCTGCCGCGCGGCCGAAGTGCAGCTCTTCTGCCACCGCCAGGAAGGCTCGGATCTGTTGGATCTCCATGCATGTGATTATTACACCTGACGCAACAAAAGGGCCATCAATAAGTATTGGACGGATAGCAATGTCCTCCGTCATGGTGGAGGGAGAGAACACTATTCGAGGAGCCCATCGATGGACAGCCAACACTCCGCCACCCCTGAGACGTCGGCATTCGGCCGCAGTCCGGATGGCCCGCTCAGCGGCATCGTCATCGCAGATTTCGGCAGGGTGCTGGCCGGACCATACTGCACCATGCTGCTGGCCGATCTCGGGGCGACCGTCATCAAGATTGAGAGCCCGGCCGGCGACGAGACCCGGGCATGGCGCCCGCCCACCCGCGGGGATGACTCGACGTATTTCCTCTCGATCAACCGCAACAAGACCTCGATCAAGCTCGATCTGCGCGATCCGGAAGACCGCCGGACGGCCCAGCGCATCGCGGAACGGGCCGACGTCGTCGTCGAAAACTTCAAACCGGGTGACCTGGTGCGCTACGGACTGGACTACGACACCGTCGCGGCCACGAACAAGGACGTTGTCTACGCCTCGATCACGGGTTTCGGGACCGCCGGCGGCGCCCAGCTGCCCGGCTATGACCTGCTGATCCAGGCCCTGTCCGGACTGATGGACATCACCGGAGCGCCGGACACCGGGCCGTTCCGTTCCGGGGTTGCTGTATTCGACGTCATCACCGGCCTTCATGCCTGCATCGGCATCCTCGCAGCCCTCCGGCACCGGGACCGCATCGGGGAAGGCCAGCTGGTGGAAATGAACCTGATGTCCTCCGCGCTCTCCGGCATGGTGAACCAGACGGCGGCCGTCGTGCTGGGCGGGACCGTTCCGGCCAGGCTGGGCAACGAGCACCCCAGCATCTACCCCTACGAGCCATTCGAGACCGGCGAGGGGCAGCTTGTCATTGCGATCGGCAACGACTCCCAGTACCGCACCCTCTGCGCCACCATCGGCCGGCCGGAGCTGGCCACGGATCCGCGCTTCGAGAAGGCGCCGCTGCGCAGCGCCAACCGCACGGAACTGCGGCCGCTCCTGCTGGAGCGCCTCTCGACCCGGACCGCCTCCGAATGGTTCGACATCCTCACCGAAGCCAAACTCCCGTGCGCGCCGATCCAGGACCTGAGGGCCGGGATCGACTTCGCGGAACGGATCGGCTTGGAACCCGTCGTGACCGTGGGGCACGGCGGGAACACGCAGCCCGGCGTGCGCAACCCCATCCGGCTCTCCAGGACCCCGGTGAGCTACGACCTCACACCGCCCGGCCTGGACAGCGGCGCTGAGCTCGTGCGCGCGTGGCTCGGCGAAGATACAGCAGTTTCGGCCGGCAGCCTTGCCGGTACTCCCACACGATCCCCCGAGGAGCACTGATGACCAGCACAACGGACATGTCCGTCAATTCCGACTTCTATGGATTGGACGACTACCTCAACGACGCCGACCGTGCCTTGATCGCCCGGGTGCGTTCCTTCGTCGAGCAGGACGTCACTCCCATCATCAACGAATACTGGGAGAAGGCGGACTTCCCCTATCAGCTGGTACCAAAGTTCGCTGAACTGGGCATCATCGGCACCGCGATCAAAGGCTACGGCTGCCCTGGCCTGACCCGGCTGCAGACCGGACTCGTCGCCATGGAACTCTCCCGCGGTGACGGCAGCATCAACACCTTCAACGCGGTCCACTCCGGACTGGCGATGGGCAGTATCAACCTCCTCGGCAGCGACGAGCAGAAGCAGCGCTGGCTGCCGCCGATGGCCAGACTGGAAAAGCTGGGCGCCTTCGCGTTGACCGAACCGGCGCACGGCTCAGACTCTGTGGCACTGGAGACTTCCGCGCGGCTGGACGGTGACAACTACGTCATCAACGGATCCAAGCGCTGGATCGGGCTGGGCCATGTGGCGGACCTCGTCATCATCTGGGCCCGGGACACCGCGGACCAAAAGGTGAAGGCGTTCGTACTGGAGAAGAACGACGACGGCACCTACCCCGCCGGGTACCACGCCGAGGCCATCACGGGAAAGATGGCAAAGCGGGCCATCCAGCAGGCACAGATCGAGATCGAGGGCCTGCGGATCCCCGCTGAAAACCTGCTGGCAAAATCGACGTCCTTCCGCGACGTCGGAGCGGTGCTCAACACAACCCGCAGCACCGTGGCCTGGGAGTCCCTTGGCCACGCCACCGCCGCCTACGAGATGGCGGTCAAGTACGCCCGGGAACGCGTCCAGTTCGGCCACCCAATTGCCAGCTACCAGCTGGTGCAGAACAAACTCGCCAACATGCTCGCGGACCTGACGGCCATGCAGCTGATCTGCTTCCGCACGGCGGCGCTTCAGGACGAGGGCCGGCTCAGCAACGAGCAGGCCTCCCTGGCCAAGATGTTCACCGGGGACAAGGCACGAACGCTCTGCCGGGATGCCCGGGACATGTTCGGCGGCAACGGCATCCTGCTGGAACACCATGTAGCCCGCCACCTCACCGACATGGAAGTCGTCCACACCTACGAAGGCACCGACTCCATCCAGTCCCTGATCCTGGGACGGGAAATCACAGGTCTCTCAGCCTTCTCCTGAGCGGTTCCGATTCCCAAAAGACACTGCATTCCTCAAGACAAAGCACGGCCATCCGCACTGGATGGCCGTGCTTTCGCATTGCGGACTCTCAGCGCCACTCACCCTGCTCCCTGCCTCGGTCATGGCCGCTCCCCCACCGGCGCAGCTTCCGTCGACTGTTCCACATCGAAACACCTGTGACGCAGCGCACACCCCTACGGTGGAAGCAGGCACACGGACGCAACGCCGCCAGACGTTGCGCACTAATCTCGTCCCATTTCTTGTCGCATCATCACCGTCGCTTGCGAAGACCGGAGACAGCGTTGCGCCGACCCACAGTCCTGCTTCAGACCCACAGTCCTGTTTCAAACCCACAGTCCTGTTTCAAAGGAGAAACAAATGACACACCCAATGACTTCGCGGCCCGCGATGACACCGCGGCGGGCGGCCACAGCTGCGCTGCTCGGCAGCGCCCTGGAGTACTACGACTTTTTCGTGTACGGCGCCGCGGCCGCCCTCGTTTTCAACGTGCTGTTCTTTCCCTCCGGCGATCCCACCGTTGCGCTGATCGCATCGTTCGCCACCTTCGCAGTGGGCTACGTGGCACGGCCCGTCGGTGCGGTGGTGATGGGACACTTCGGCGATCGAATCGGCCGCAAACGCGTCATGCTGGCCACGGTCGTCATGATGGGCATCGCCTCCTTCGCCATCGGCTGTCTTCCGACGTACGAGCAGGTGGGCCTGTTGGCCCCGGCACTGCTGGTGGTCCTGCGCGTCGTGCAAGGCTTCTCCGCGGGGGCCGAGTCGGCGGGAGCCTCGACATTGACCGTCGAGCACTCACCCGTCGGGCGCCGTGGATTCTTCACCAGTTTCGTTATGGTCGGCTACGCAGTCGGCTGCTCGCTGGCCACCATCGTGTTCCTGCCGGTGGCGCTCCTGCCCGCCGGGGAACTCTACAGCTGGGGCTGGAGGATTCCCTTTTGGCTCAGCGCCGTCGTCGTCGTCATTACTTACTACGTGCGGAGCCACCTGGACGAAACGCCGGTGTTCGCCGAGGCGAAGGAAGAAAGCGCAGTTCGCAGGCTGCCGCTGAACGACGTGTTCAAGTACCACTGGCGGAAGGTCATCCGCGTCGCCGGGGCATCACTGATGGCAGCGATGCAGACCCTGTTCGCCGTGTTCAGCCTTTCGTACGCAACCTCAGTCGGGGTGGACCGGAGCGCGATGCTCGCCATCATCTCCGGCGCAATTGCGCTGTCGATTGTCGGCATCCCGGCGGCCGGCTACCTCTCCGACGTCATCGGCCGCAAGAAGACGATGCTGATCGCCTCTGCCGGCTGTTCGCTCACGATCTTCGGATACCTTTGGGCGATCTCGACGACGGATATCGTGCTGATCGCGATTTTCGCGTTCCTCAACATGACGCTGTTCTTCAGCTGCTACAACGGCGTGTGGACATCGTTCTTCGCCGAGCAATTCCCGGCACCCGTCCGGTTCACCGGCATGGCCGTCAGCAACCAGCTCGGCAATCTCCTTGCCGGCTTCGCGCCGATGGTCGCGGCGATTCTCCTCAAGCCGGGCCCGTCGGGCTGGCTTCCGGTGGCAATCTTTGGCGCGGTTGCCGCCGGCATTGCCGCGGTCGCGGTGATCGGGCTGCGCGAGACGTCCAAGACTCCGACGGAACTGCTCGGTGGTCCACGGGCGGCGGACCAGGTGCGTCAACTGGACACCGTCACGACCGCCTGACTCCGCTCCCAGGTGAGCCAGCCTCGGCTGGCTCACCTGGGCTCACTCGTTTCCGGGATCGGCGCCCAGCAGGGCACGCGCCTGAAGGATCGCTTGTTCGACGTCGTCGTTGAGGTCTCCGGTGGGGAGTGAGCCGAGTTCACCGCGGAGCAGGCCGACGTCCTTGAGGAGCAGGTCATACTGGACGTCGACGAGGTTGTCGCTCATCCAGCTCTGCCCAGTGGAGACGCCGATGACCTCGAAGAGGTCCCCGGCGGGTACTCCGTGTTCGGCTGCGAGGTTGAGCATCCGTGCTGTGGCGGCCAGGTTGTAGGTAGCCAGGGCGTTGTTGAGGAGTTTCACCAAGGCCGGCTGGCCATAGGACTGCATCCGGAAGACGCGGCCGCAGATGTCAGCCAGCAGCGTGCCCTCGGCATCGGTGGGGGCGGGGCCGGCGAGGAAGATGGTCATCGAACCGTGGCGTGCACCCTGGGGGCCGCCTGAGACCGGGGCTTCGAACGCGCGCCAGGACTCCGGAGCCGACGCAAAGATCCTCCGGGCGTCCGCGGGTGCGAGCGTGGTGTGGACGAAGACGGTCAGTGGCCGTTCGGTATGGTCTTTGAGGGCCTCGAACACGGAGGTGACCTGGTCGGCCAACCGCACCGCGATGTGGACGCTGTCGACCGACGACCAGTCAACCGCGGCGAGGTCGTTGCCGGCAGGTGATTTGTTCTCGTCCGACCACTCGCGGATGCGGTCCTGGTTGAAGTCGTAGCCATAGACCGCTTGTCCCAGCTCGGCGAGGTGTGCGCCGATGTTTCCGCCGATGGGTCCGAGTCCTATTACCAAATGCATGAGCGTTCCTTGAGGGTGAGGGAGGAGATTGTGGAGGGCGAGGGGCGGAGGAGCACCTCAGTGCGTGGGTGAATCCGGGGTCAGACCGCGCTCTGCCATGACCTCCTTGACGAGGGTCAGTGCGTTGAGTACGCGCGGGAACCCGATGTAGGGGATGCAGTGGATCAGGGCACCGACGATCTTCTCTTTGGTCAGGCCCACGTTGAAACCTGTGTTGATGTGCAACTTCAACTGGGGCTCGGTGCCCAGGGCAACCAGCGTGGAGATGGTCACCATTGTCTGCTCCTGCTGGGTCAGGGCAGTCCGGGAGTAGATGTCCCCGAAGGCGAAGGAGACGATGTAGTCGGACAGGTCCTCGTCCAGGCTCTTGTAGGACTCGACGAGCTTGACGTGGTCGAACGTGTTGGCGTGTTCCGTGGAGACGAGTTCCATCATGCGGTCGAGTCCGCGCTGGTAACGATCTGTGGCCATGTCGGCGCTCCTAAAAGTGCGTAGGGTGGTTGTGGGTTTGTCGGGTGGGTTGCTTCAACCACCCGCGAAACGCTACGTTGCGTAGCGTTATTAACATTAGCGCTTCTGGCGCGGAACGGGAAGGGGCGTGGATGTGGCTAACCCCACAGTGACGGGCGAGGACGGGACAGCCGCGGCCCCTCAACCCGCGGACACGGGTCGGCGCGCGCGGACGGAGAAGTTGATTCTTGCCGCCACGAGGGAAATGCTCGCGGAGTCTGGGGTCAACGGCCTGACTGTCGAGGGCGTGGCGAACCGTTCCGGCGTGGCCAAGACGACCATCTACCGCCGGTATCGGTCGAAGACCGACCTCGCACTGGCCGTCCTGCTGGACTCGGTCGAGTACCTGGGGACGACGCCGGATGTCGGGGATACGTACGCCGAACTGGCGGCAGTGGTTGACCGCACCATCGAGCTCCTTAGCTCCACCCTGATAGGCCGCATCATGCAGGGCCTCGTATCGGAGGTCGCTGCGGACCCGGAACTTGCGCGTGCTTACCGGGAGCGGGTGGTGAACCGCCGGGTGGCAGATGTACGCCTCCTGGTGGAGCGGGGCATCTCCCGAGGAGACCTGAGCCCGGACGTCGACGCCGAGATGCTCACCGACCTCCTGCTGGGGCCGATCTACTACCGGTTCTTCCTGAGTGGCTCGCCGCTGGATGAAGGCTTTGGGGTCCGGCTGGTCAGCACGCTGTTTTCGCGCCGACCCGCCCACGGGGGCACGCCGTAGAAGCGATGACGGCGCGGGGGCCCGTGCCGACGTCGGTCCCCGGACTGTCATTCGAAAACGACGGTCAGCGTCCCTTACATGGGCGCGGGCATGTATAGCCCGGGCAGCAGCTCCGGGTGTGCCGGGACGAAGAGCGCGAAAACGATCAGCGAGACACCGGTTATCCGGCTGAAGGCGGGCCCGTATTTCCATGTCTTCTCCAGGAAGATAACTACCGTGAGCACGGCCATCCACGCCAGGTTCATCACGCCCACGGCAATCAGCACCACCATGAGCCCCCAACAGCAGCCGACGCAGTACACGCCGTGGTACATGCCGACGCGGACGTCCCGCAAGCGGCCCTTGTACCCGGACACGTGCAACAGGAAGGCTATGGGCGACCGGCAGTGCCTGAGGCAAAAGTCCTTCAGCGGGGTGAGCTGGTAGGCGCCGGCCGCCACCAGCACGGCACCTCCCACCCAGGGCGCGATATCCGGCGCGTCCTCAGCCAGCAGCGCAGACATCGCCGCGGCCGCGTAGGCCATGACGCCGAATCCGATCCATGTCAGAAGGTAGCCGCCTACCAGGGCCGTTGTCCGGATGGCCCTGACCCGGCTGCTGCGCACGGCGCGGATGGATCTGAGATACGTCGAAGTCAGGGGCGCCAGCGCCGGCAACATCATGGCTGCCATCATCAGCGTCCACACCGCCAGGAAACCCCAGAGCCTCAATCCCATCGTTCCCGGGCCCGTGGACATGTCGGAAAGACCTTGGAACGTCAGGTACCAGGCCAGCGCGGCGCACCCGATCAGCGCCAATTCTCCGGCATGGTGGCCAGCTGTCAGGCGGCTCCTGCCCGGCACCTAAGCGGACCAGGCGAAGGGGGCCGAGAATGAGTTCTTCCCGGCGTTATCCCAGGTCATCCCGAACACGTCGACGCGGGCGGTGCTGGATGTGCCGGCTGCCAGAGTGTCGGCCGGGAATCCGACCCCGCTAATTTTCACTCCCCGCCCTGTGGAATCAAATGGATTCATGAAGTCCTCGACCGCCATCTCGACTGCACTGCCAATACGCACCTGGTGGACACGCCCGTCGTCGGCGTAGGCCATTTCCAGGGACTCCATGCCCGCCATTTCACCGATCAAGGGAGCGAGGCCCTCCATCGGTCCGCCGAGCTGGCCGCCGAAGACGGCACCGAGCGCTTCGGCCTGCTCGGCGGAGGCGGCGGCGTCCATCAGGAGACCGACCTTCCAGCCCCCCTCACTCATCAGGGCCGGGGTATCGGCGAGGACGCAGACTGTCAGACCGCCGACGTCGACACCGTTGACTTCACCGGTTTCCACGTGGAAGGCCAAGGCCACGTTGCAGCGGTCATTGTCCGCCGGTGCCGTCTGTCCTGTCGCCGTACACGGGCAGACCATATCGCAATTGCAATTCTCAAAATATGTACCCTCGACATGCCACGGCATTTAGGGCTCCTTTCGAAGAGGCCCCCCAAAACAAATCCTCCTCGCGGCCCTGAACAGTGTCAACGCCATGCGGACACCCATGCGAAGGACACTCTCGGGCGGCCCCGCGCATCGAATAAAGGGGCGCGGGTCGTCCGGCCGGAATGGGCGCCAGGGCGACTTTTTACGTCTGCCCAGCGGTGCAACACCGCTGTTAGCTGGCCGGCGTCACGACGTCCTCCAGCATTGACCTGTCGAAGAATCGGACCTCACCCGTTGCCTGGAAAAACACCGGGACGACCGAGGTGCTCGGGTCCTTCGAGGTTTCGTAGATCTCAGGCGCGCCCCCGTGTTTGCGCGCGATGGTTCCAACCAGGTCAGTGCCGCGAACCCGGACGGTTCGATATTTGTAGCTCATGTGGACCCCTTCGTCTGCCGGCCCCTTCGTCTGCCAAGCCAAACCCTACTCCTGAAAAAGTGTCAGCCACGCCGTTGCACGCGTGCCAGAATCCTCATATGACCAAGGAACGAAGTGAACTGAAGAGCACCGGATACGAGATCTTCATCGGTATCCTTTCGATCCTGTCGATTGTCAATCTCGTGCTCTTGTATGTCGTGCAGGACCAATACCTCGACACGGTGCTCACCGTGATGAACGCCATTTTCAGTGTGATCTTCCTTGCGGACTTCCTCTACCGGATCGTCACCGCGCCATCGGCCGGCGCCTATTTCTTCAAACACTTCGGCTGGGCCGACCTGCTGGCCAGCGTGCCTGTCGCGCAATTCAAGATCCTGCGCATCTTCCGGCTGATCCGGGTGTACCGCCTGCTCCGCGATGTCGGCGTCCGCACGATCAGCCGCGCGCTGATCAAGGATCGGGCCGGCAGCTCCCTGTACATCCTGCTGCTCATGGGCATTCTCGTGCTCGAATTCGGCAGCCTCGCCATGCTCCGCGTCGAGCAGTACGCCCCAGGGGCCAACATTACGAACGCCTCCGACGCCATCTGGTACACCATCGTCACGATCTCGACAGTCGGATATGGTGACCAGTATCCGGTCACCGACCCGGGCCGTATGATCGGGGCAGGCATCATTGTCCTCGGTGTCGGCATCTTCGGCACATTCACCGGCTACCTGGCCAACTTCTTTCTGTCTCCCAAGAATCCCGCACCGCCGGTCGATGCCGCCGGGACGGGAACCGCGACGGTCGAAGGACTCCGCCAGCGCCTCGAAGAGTCCGAAGCCAAGCTCACCGAGATCAGAAAGCTGCTTGCCGGGCCAACCGGGTGAACGTTCGTCCCATAGCTGCCGCCATCTGACCCGGCGCCTCTATTGAAGAGCGCTCATGGCGACGGGGGCGTGAACTGGCTGGCGGTAAACTCAGCTCCCTGGGGGTCCCGGATCAGTGCCGTGCGCGTCCACTCGGTCTCGCTTTGGCTAAGGACTTGGGCGCCGAGTCGCTTCGCCTCAACCACCGTCTGGTCCCGGTCGGCAACGGTGAACGAGACGTGCCAGTGCGGCAGTTCGTCGGGGGCCGTGGTCGCGATCCAGGCGATCGCATCCTCGAAGCCAGGTGGAGGGGCCAGCGCTGACTGCCTTTCCCTGATGCCCGGATCGATTGTCGCCTCAAGGTGATCACCGTAACCGGGCCTGCGGATCATCATCGCGAAGCCGAGGTCGTCGACTTGCCAGCCAAACACGTCCTCATAAAACTTGCTGGCCGCGCCGGGGTTAGGCGTGTGGAGATCGCTGAAATTCCAGGACCCCGGCTGATTGGCCACCTGTGCCCCCAAGCGTCGCTTGGCTTGCCAGATGCGGATCCCGACGCCCCCTGGATCGGTCAACGCCGCACTGCGGCCGCCTTCTCCAGCGTCTGCGGCTGCCGACCGTACCGTAGCGCCGGCAGCAACCAGACGCTGCACTGCGGTATCCGCGTCCTCGACGGATACGTAGGTATACCATGTCGCGGCACCCCGGGTGTCCGCCATCCCGGCGACGTCCTGGCCATCGAGCTTGGCAATCAAGTATCGGCCCGGCGCGCCCGCCGGCACGGCGTCCTCGAACGTCCAGCCAAAGAGGCCGGCATAGAACCCGGCGGCCGCCTCGACGTCGGGCTGCTCGGTGTCGATCCAACACGGTACGCCCTCAGGGTAGGTTCGCTGGGTCATGTCTCGCTCCCGCAGTCCCTTTCGTAGTACCGCCTGGCGTGATCAGTCCTCGGCCGGGGCATCGGCTTCAGCCTCAAGCTCGGCTTCGAGCTCGGCTTCGGCCACTGCGATGACAAAGCCGAGCGCAATGGCGAGGTTTGCTGCCTGCCGCCACGATCCGGGGAGTGCCGACAATGGGCGCAACTGCGATGACGATGCCCTGGACATCATCTGCCGTGACGCCGGCGTCGACCACCGTACCGGCGTTGAGCAGGTAGGAGGCGGGTGGAGCGTCGACGGAGACGAGGGCCGCGATACGGGCCAGCATCAACTCGCGGGGAACAAGTGTGGAGCGTTCGAGCGACACGGCGGTGATGTCGGCGAGGGCGTCGACGACGGGGGTTTCTTCTTCGGCCATGATCATGTCTCCATCTGGATTCGGTGTTGGGTGCCGAGCCGACGGCACGGGCGAGGGGCCCGGCCCGTCTGCAAAGTAACCCTGTACGTCCCAGGGAGACATCACCCCCGCGGGATGAACCGATCGCCGGCCATCGGACTCCGTAACAGACGGGCCCCGACGGCGAAAGGATCACTTCTCGGTAGCCGCCAAGTAGTGAGGTCGCCTTTGACGCACAATTGATGACCCGCCCAAAAGGATTTGAGCCCGATGTATCCGTCGGCCCGAATGCCGAGCGATATACCCCGTTACGGTGTCGGCTGGAAGAAGGTCTGGATGAAACGTAGGAGTCGGTGAGTCCGTCATATGTGGGGCCGAAATCGGCCATGGGGCGTGGCTGACCCGCGGGCAGCGCATCAAGTAGATCGTTCGTTGCGGATGAGCCGGATGTCAAGAAGCGGCTGCCATGCTTGTCCCATGGATGACCAGGTTGGTGCCGCGCAGCCGCAACCCCGGCCGTCTGCCTATCGGACCGGGCGGATGGAAGCATTCAGCGACGGCGTGTTCGCCATCGCGATAACGCTCCTCATTTTGGAGATTTCGGTCCCTGCCGGCTCCCACGAGAACCTCGTCGGCGCGCTGGTCGACCTGTGGCCGTCGTACTTAGCATACTTGGTCAGCTTCTCGACGATTGGGGCGGTCTGGTTTGCCCACACGGTCATCACCGAATACCTCGACCATGCCGACTCGGTGTTCGTACGGCTGAACCTGTTACTGCTCCTGGTTGTCTCGTTCCTGCCGTTTCCGACGAAGTTGCTGGCCGAATTCATCCACGAAGCCGGGCCCGAGCGGATCGCGGCGACCGTCTACGGCATCAACCTGCTCCTATCGATGATCATGATTTCGGTGACCTGGCGATATGCTGTCCGCGCGCGTCTCGTGCGCCCGGATCTGGCTGATGAGGATGTGAAGACCCTCACCAAACGGCTAACGCCGACGCTGGGCGTGTACGTCGCCATGATCCTGATTGGGCTGGTCCAGCCAGTCATCGCCGTCTTCGGCTATCTGGCACTCGCCCTGTTTATCCTCCTGCCGTTCAGCGCCGTCCGGCGCCGTTCCCGTTCCGCTTGACCGGCGGGTAGGCAGAATCGGGGGCTTTGCATTCAAGATTCCTGTCGATGCGCTGCGGCCGCCACGGCGGGCTGAGCATCGGTTCATCCCATGGGGGTGATGTCGTCCTCCGCTTTCGAGGGTTACGTTGATGTCGAGTCGCAGCGACCGGCCCCGGTCGCGCCACTCGCCATACAATCACCGCAACCAGATGGAGACATGGCCATGGCCGAAGAAGAAACCCCGATCCTGGACGCCCTCGCCGACCTCACCGCCGTATCGGTTGAACGCTCGACGCTTGATCCCCGCGAGTTGATGCTGGCCCGGATCGCTGCCCTCGCCGCCGTCGACGCCCCGGCCGCGTCCTACTTTTTCAATGCCAGTACCGCGATGGATGTCGGCATCACCAGTGAGGACATCCAGGGCATCCTGATCGCTGTTGCCCCAATCGTCGGCACCCCCCGGATCGTGGCGGCAACCGGCAACCTAGCCAGCGCCCTGGGCTTCGCCCTCGAATTGACCGAGGCTATGGCCGAGGCAGAAGCGGAAGCCGAGGGCTAATCCCGTCCGGACCACGGCGCCGTGGCGCGCGGGCTCGTGGAGGGGAACCTGCACGGGCGGCATATCGCCTTCGGGCTACGCCGGAATGATCCTCGTCCCGGTCTGTGCAGACGACGTCGTGGGGTCCGGTGCTGACGTTCTCCTCTCCGGTCCACGCATTCCGGCTCAATGTGGCAGGGGACGCGTAGATTTGCCCCGGGTGGTTATGACCGGTTTGGATCGCACGGATAGGCAGTTATTTCTGGCCCCACCTCGTGACTCGCCGGCACCCTGGTGGATGGAGCCGAGAGTGGAGTTGGTCGCGCGGATCCGAAGCGAGGCCCGGGCATGTCGGTTCGTGGCCTTGCGGTCCTCCGCAGGGTTCACTGGGGTCGTGTCGGCCGATCAGGACGAAGCGGCTTCGATGAACTTCTCGTCACCCACCTTCACGGCCTTGACACCGGACGCTGTCTCCGGACGGTGTGGGGCAGGACCGACCCGTCAAAGGCAAGCGGCCTTTCGCACCCGGACCGGGGCGCTGGCCAAACCGGTAGCGAAGGTCCAACTCCTGCCCCGGCAGGCACACACGGGCAGTGCCAAAAGTCATTGGTTCGGCGAAGAACCCTGGCAGGCAGCCGGGCCGGGGAGGCCCAGCTAGGTTGGCTCGGTGAGCAGCTTTCTGATCTCGGTGAGCTTGGCTTCGGACTCTTCGAGGCGCAGGCGGAGTGCTTCGACCGTCGCGCTGGTGTTGGCCGCATCGACGGGCGGTGCGGGTTCCTTCTTCCGGGGAGCCAGGAAGAAGTTGGCCAGGTAGCCGGTGAAGGTGCCGAAGATGCCGACACCGACGACGATGATGCCCGTACCGAGAATACGGCCGGCACCGGTGACCGGATACTGGTCACCGTATCCCACTGTCGAGATCGTGACGATCGTGTACCAGATGGCGTCCGAGGCCGTCGTGATATTGGCCCCCGGCGCATACTGCTCGATGCGGAGCATCGTGAGGCTTCCGAATTCCAGTACGAAAATGCCCATGAGCAGCAGGATGTACAGGGAGCTGCCGGCCCGGTCTTTGCTCAGTGCGCGGCCGATTGTCCGGATGCCGACGTCGCGGAGCAGGCGGTACACCCGGATCAGCCGGAAGATGCGCAGGAACTTGAGTTGCGCGAAGGGCATGCTGGCCAGCAGGTCGGCCCAGCCGAAGTGCCTGAAGAAATAGGCGCCCGCCGATGGCGCGGTGAGGATCCGGTAGAGGAAGTCGGCGAGGAAGATCACGCTGAAAAGGGCGTTCATCACCTCGAGCACGGTGTCGAGCGACTGCTCCCGCGCGGCATACACGAGCACGAGATTGACGATCGACAGGAGCGAAAGTATTCCGATGAAGATCTCATATCCGATGCTCTTCAGTTCACTGCGTTCCCTGGTCATGTGAGGATTCTGGCACGAAAGCACTCAAGTACCCGACACTTTTTGCCCTTCTCTGACCGGACCGCAGTGCCGCTGTTCAACAGCCTGGCGCGCAAGTACCCGGCCTGGGGCCTCGCCGGGATCGAGGCAGGCGCATGGTCTAAATGTCGTTAGCCGCTCCCCCACGGCGACGACCGCTGCATGCACGCCGCCACGAAAATTCCCCTGCATTAAGTAGTCTTACTATGCAAGCTTCCAGCAGAGTCGAGGAGGTTAAAGTGGCCGGACATTTGGAGTTGGAGCACTCGCTGCAGAGTGGTGGCGGCGTTCTGATCGTGGACGCTGAGAAGTCTTTGACAGGTACTTCGGACGCCGGTCTGGAAAGATCCGTTATGGGCCGAGCCGTTGCCTGGTCAGGCACATGCGGCCGCCCTCAACCAAAGGTGGGGTAGCAATGGTGCCAGGTTCAAAATCCGAAAAGAAACGCGGGGTCCTTTTCGACGTCGACGGGACCTTGATTGACTCCAGCTATTTCCATGCCCTTGCCTGGTGGCAGGCGTTCCGGCGGGAGGGGCTGGACATCCAGATCTCGGCTATCCACCGCTGCGTCGGCATGGGCGGCGACAAGCTCATCGAACACTTGGTCCCCGGGTGCACCACGGACATGCAGGAAGACCTCAAATCCGCGCACGGCGCCGTGTTCTCCACGTTTTGGCCTTCCCTGCGCCCCTTCGACTCTGCCCGGGACCTCCTGGCCGCCTGCTCCGGCGCCGGGCTGGCCGTGGGTTTGGCATCATCAGCGCAGGAGCGCGACCTGGACGTCGCCCGGCGCCTCCTGGACGCCGGCACGTCCATCGATGCGTGGACCAGTTCCAACGACGCCGACGAGAGCAAGCCCGCTCCCGACATTCTGCTGGCGTGCCTGGACAAGCTTGAGCTCAGCCCGGCGGACGTCGTGTTTGTTGGCGACGCCGTCTGGGACGTGCTGGCCGCGGCGGCAATTGGAGTTCCCGCCATTGCCCTGACCTGTGGCGGAATCAGCGAAGCCGAGCTGCGGGAGGCCGGTGCCGCCGAGGTTTACGACAATCCGCGGCACCTGTTGGAGAACCTTGAAAGCAGCGCGATTGGAAAGCTGAGCGCCTGAAGCCTTCCGCCCAGGCGGCTTCCAAAGCCTGAACGGCCGCCCAAGCAGCACGGTCTGGAATTCTCAGTCCGTGCTGCCCGGCGGGTGTCCGGCCTGTCTTACTTGGACGCCGCGGCTGTCAGTTCGCCCCGGCGCCGACGCCTGCCTCGACGGCCGGGCCGGCTGTGGCGCCGGCAAGGCGCAGCCAGGTGTCCACCACGGTGTCGGGGTTCAAGGAAACCGAATCGATGCCTTCCTCGACCAGCCACTCGGCGAAGTCCGCGTGGTCGCTCGGACCCTGGCCGCAGATGCCGACATATTTGCCGCGCGCCTTGCAGGCCGCGATGGCCATGCTCAGGAGCTTCTTGACGGCCGGATCGCGTTCATCGAAGCCGCCGGAGACAATCGCGGAGTCCCGGTCCAGGCCCAGGGCCAGCTGGGTCATGTCGTTGGAGCCGATGGAGAACCCGTCGAAGTAGTCCAGGAACTCATCGGCGAGCAGCGCGTTGGATGGGATCTCGCACATCATGATCACCTCGAGGCCGTTCTCGCCGCGGGTGAGGCCGTTCTCCCCCAGCAGTTCGATAACGCCGCGGGCCTCGTCCAGGGTCCGTACGAACGGGATCATCAGCTTGACGTTGGTCAGGCCCATCTCGTTGCGGACAAAGGACAGGGCCTCACACTCGAGGTCGAAGCAGTCCCGGAAGGACGGCTCGAGGTACCGTGAGGCGCCGCGGAAGCCGATCATCGGGTTCTCTTCGTGCGGCTCGTAGGCGGGCCCGCCGATCAGGTTGGCGTACTCGTTGGACTTGAAGTCGGACATGCGCACAATCACGGGTTCCGGCGCGAACGCCGCCGCGATGGTGGACACGCCCTCGGCCAGGCGCTTGATGTAGTAGTCGCGCGGGCTCTCGTACGCGGCGATGCGCTCACGGATTTCCGTGGCGACGTCCGCCGGCTGCTCGTCGAGGTTCAGCAGTGCCTTGGGGTGGATGCCGATCTGGCGGTTGATGATGAATTCGAGCCGGGCCAGGCCCACTCCGTGGTTGGGCAGTTGCGCGAACGTGAAAGCCTGCTCCGGGGTGCCGACGTTCATCATGACCTTGACGGGGGCCTCGGGCAGCTGGGTAATCTCGGTTTCCTCGACGCTGAAGTCCAGGAGCCCTTCGTAGATCACGCCGGTTTCACCGTCGGCGCAGGACACGGTCACGTCGAGGCCGTCGGAGAGGGCATCGGTGGCGTCCCCGGTGCCGACGACGGCGGGAATCCCCAGTTCCCGGGCAATGATGGCCGCGTGGCACGTGCGCCCGCCGCGGTTGGTCACGATGGCGGAGGCACGCTTCATGATCGGTTCCCAGTCCGGGTCGGTCATGTCGGCGACGAGGACATCACCGGTTTTGAAGGCGGCCATCTGGTCGATCGCGGTGAGGATGCGGACGCTGCCCGCGCCGATGCGCTGGCCAATGGCGCGGCCCTCGACCAGCACCCGGCCGGTCCCGTTGAGCCGGAACCGGCTCAGGCTGCCGGAGGCCCGGCGGGACTGCACGGTCTCCGGGCGCGCCTGCAGGATGTACAGGCCGCCGTCGATCCCGTCCTTGCCCCATTCGATGTCCATGGGGCGGCCATAGTGGTTCTCGATGGCGACGGCGTGCCGGGCGAGCTGCTCGACGTCGTCGTCAGTGAGGCTGAAGCGGTTCCGCAGGGACGCCTCGACCGGCACGAAGTCGATGGTGCGGCCGATTTCGCGGCTGCTCGTGTAGGTCATCTGCAGGGCCTTCTCGCCCAGTCCGCGCTTGAGGATGGCCGGCCGGCCGGCCTGCAGCGCGGGCTTGTAAACGTAGAACTCGTCGGGGTTGACGGCGCCCTGGACGACAGCCTCGCCGAGGCCGTAGGAGGACGTGACGAACACGGCGTCCTGGAACCCGGACTCTGTGTCCATGGTGAACATGACGCCGGAGGCGCCGACGTCGGAGCGCACCATGCGCTGGATGCCGGCCGAGAGCGCCACCTCGGCGTGCTCGAACTTGTGGTGCACCCGGTAGGCGATCGCCCGGTCGTTGTAGAGGGATGCGAACACGTCCTTGATGGCGAGCAGGATGTTCTCGATGCCGCGGACGTTCAGGAAGGTTTCCTGCTGCCCGGCGAAGGAGGCATCGGGGAGGTCTTCCGCCGTGGCGCTGGAACGGACGGCCCAGGACAGGTCCTCCGAGCCGCCGTGCTTGTCCACCAGCTGCTGGTAGGAGTTCCGGATCTGCGCTTCGAAGTCAGGCAGGAAGGGCGTCTCGCGCATGAGGGCCCGGATCTCCTGCCCGGCGGCTGCCAGGGCGGTGACGTCATCGGTGTCCAGGCCGACCAGCCGGTCGGCGATCTTCTGGTCGAGGCCCGAATCCGCCAGGAAGTTGCGGTAGGCATCCGCGGTGGTGGCGAAGCCGTCGGGAACCTGGACGCCGGCGGAGGTCAGGTTCTGCACCATCTCACCGAGGGAGGCGTTCTTTCCGCCCACCCGGTCCAGGTCCTTGAGTCCGAGTTCTGAGAACCACAGGATGTCTGTCGTCATAGTTACTGCTCCTTTGCAGATGATGGCATGCAAGTGCGCCGCCCCGCTTGCGGCGATGGCCGGTTGATGGGCGCAAGTCCTGTCCACAGTGACAGGTCTCCAGCGCACTTTCCACATGACGTGCGCCACACCAAGTTTGTGAAACTTTTCCCTAATGCTTGAGGTTCATCCGCTGCAGGATGGTTGCCGCCATTTCCTCGACGGACACCGTGGCCGAATTCAGGTACGGAATCCTATGGGAGACGTACAGCTGCTCGGCGCTGCGCAGCTCGAAGCCGCACTGCCGCAGCGACGCGTAGGGTGAGCCCCGGCGCCGTTCGGTGCGGATCTGGCTCAGGCGCAGGGGGTTGGAGGAGAGCCCGAAACACTTCTCAACGAAAGGCCTCAGCGGCTTGGGGAGCCCTTCCCGTTCAAAGTCTTCGTCCACCAGCGGGAAGTTGGCGGCGAAAATGCCGTGCTGCAGGGCCAAGTACATGGTGGTGGGCGTTTTTCCGCAGCGGGACGGCGCCACCAGGATGACTTGGGCCTTTTCGAGCGCCCGCAGGCTTTGGCCGTCGTCGTGTTCCATGGCGTATTCGACGGCGGCCATCCGGGATTGATACCGCTCCGCATTGCCCAGGCCATGGGCCCTGCCGGGTTCGCCGCTGGCCGGCGAACCGAGGGCCTGCTCCAGCTGTCCGACATGTGTCCCGATGAGATCCACGATGATCCCCTGGCACGTACCCAGGACCTGGCGGATATCGCTGCTTACCGCGGTGGAAAACACGATCGGCTGCAGGCCCGTGGCGGCCAGTTTGTCGATAGTGCCGACCACCGTCCTGGCCTGTTCGACCGTGGTGATGAAGGGGACCGTGATGCGGTCAAAGTGGTTCGCGGGGAACTGCGTCAGCAAGGTGTTGCCGAGCGTTTCCGCGGTGATGCCGGTGCTGTCCGAAAGGAAGTAGACAGGCCGAAGATCGTCTTTGGTCATGAACGCATTCTCCCCCACGCCGGGACCGGTCCGGTATCGGGCAGCCGGCGGGTCCCTACCCCGCCTCCGGTCCCGGACGTAGACTGCTCGCTTACAACGCCACCAGCTAACCGGGAGATCGACATGAACTATGCAGGGACCGGGAACGAGAAGGCCGTCACGGCAAGTGACCTTAACCGGACACATGTCGGACTGACCCTGAGCTTCCAGCCGGACGAATTTACCGTGGTCTTCGGCCGGATTGGCGCCATTGCGCGCAAGGAGGGTGGTGTGAACATCGCGCTGGCAGGGGTGGACGGTGCGGGTGGCCTGGCGTCCCATTACAGCCTGCCTCCCGCCCAACAGGTCTACGTCCAGCCGGACATGCTCACCAATACGGAGACGACCATCAAGGATTTGTTCGGCAAGGTGCAGGAGAATCTGCGGAGCCACAAGGGAGATCAGCGGCCGGACACCGTGTAGGGCTCACTGATCCCTGACACGGTCACAGTGCTACGTGTTGAGGTCCCAGTGGACACGGATCGCTTCTGCAACCGGTCCAGCGGTGACATCAATCCGGAAAGCAACGGGCGCGGTCCCAGTCTCTTCGATGACAGCGTCATGGTAAACGCGGCCGCAAGAGGAGCACAGGGTGTAGAGATCCTCGTCCTCAGGCCAGGTAGCCAGCCCCGCGGGCACGGGAACGTTTCCGCCAATGTGAACGGGCATGCCCTGTGAGTTGGCCTGAATCAATCCCTCGCTGCTTACGGTATTGCCGCAAACGCAGGTGATGGTGGTGACGTCATGATCGATGACCTCGGCGAATTCGGTATCCATGATCAGCTCCCTCAGGTTCCGCAGAAGGTCCGGTACGGGCCAAAGCTTTCCGGGGCGGCAGCGGCGTAGCGCTCGAGGCCGGACCGCTCGTCGAAAGGTGAGGCGACTGCGTCCAGCAGCCGTGCCAGCGGATCCAGGTTTCCGATGGTAGCGGCCGCCAGGGCCTCCTCCACCAGGTGGTTCCGCGGGATGTAGACCGGGTTGACCCGGTCCATGGCGTCAGCATCCGGCGCCAAGGCGCGCCATCGCCCCACCCAGGCATCGAAAGCTGTCGTGTCCTGGACCTGGCCCCGCGCGGCTTCGGCACGGCCGCGGGCGGCATTGCCGAGGTGCCGGAAAAACGAGGTGAAGTCGGCCCGTGACACCTGCATTAAAGCCACAAGTTCGTCCACGAGAGGCGAGGCCAAGTCGTCGTCGAGCCCGTCACGGAACCCCAGCTTGGCCTTCATGCCTGCCGACCAGGCGTCACTGTACTGCCGGCGGAACTCGCAGAGTGCTCCCACCGCGAGCTCGACCGCCTGCTCCTCGTCGTCGTGGAGCAGGGGCAGAAGCGACTCCGCGAGCCGGGCAAGATTCCACTCCGCCACCACCGGCTGGTTGCGGTAGGCGTAGCGCCCGCTCTCGTCGATCGAACTGTAGACGGCGGCCGGGTCGAAGCCTTCCATGAAGGCACACGGCCCGTAGTCGATCGTTTCGCCCGAAATTGTCATGTTGTCGGTGTTCATGACCCCGTGAACGAATCCGACGAGCATCCACTGGGCCACCAGCGAAGCCTGGGCGGATATGACCCCTTGGAAGAGTGCGAGATATCGGTTCCCGGCTTCCGCGGCGTCGGGGTGGTGACGGGTCAAGGCGTAGTCGGCGAGGCGGCGAAGGAGGCCGATGTCGCCCGTGGACCGGGCGTACTGGAAGCTGCCCACGCGCAGGTGGCTGCTGGCTATCCGGGTCAGAATGGCGCCGGGCAGGAGCGTCTCGCGCTGCACCGAACGTCCCGTCGCGACGACGGCGAGGGACCGGGTCGTGGGGATGTGCAGCGCGTGCATCGACTCGCTCACGATGTATTCGCGCAGCATGGGACCGACCACCGCCTGGCCGTCCCCGTTGCGGGCAAACGGCGTGCGTCCTGATCCCTTGAGGTGGACGTCGCGGAGCTGCCCGTCCGCGTGCCCGATCTCGCCCAGCAGGAGTGCGCGCCCGTCGCCGAGGCGGGGCGCGTACCAGCCAAACTGGTGGCCGGCGTAGGCCTGCGCCACCGGACTGGCATGGGCGGGGACGGCGTTGCCGGTCAACAGACGCAGACCCTCCGGACTCCGGAGGAAGGCCGGATCGAGGCCCAGCTCAGCGCCGAGGTGCTCGTTGAGCACCAGAAGGTGCGGCTCGGGCGCCTCCTCCGCGCGCCAGGGAATGGCCATCTCCTGGAACTCCCGGGCGAAGCGGCCATCAAATGTGACGGTTGAATGCGCTGTGCCACTCATCTTTCAAGGATACCGGCCACAGCGTCAGCAATGCCGCTGGTCGCGGCGGAGCAGAATCGGGCCGGTGCCATGACGTGGCGCGGAGCTGGTGGCAGGATGGGCGCATGGAACTGCACATCACGGGCGACGCCGCAGCCGACCAACTGCTCAGCAATGACGCGTTCGCACTCCTCGTTGGCATGCTGCTTGACCAGCAGGTGACCATGGAGTCTGCGTTTGCCGGACCCGAAAAGATCCGGACGCGCATCGGGTCCATGACCCCTGCCGCAATCGCCGAATACGACCCGGCCGGCTTCGTTGAGATCTTCAAGGAGCGTCCATCCATCCACCGCTTCCCCAGCTCCATGGCCGGCCGCGTCCAGGACCTCGCTGCGACCGTCCAAGGCGATTGGAATGGGGACGCAACTGCCATCTGGAACCAGGACGACCCGGACGGTGAGGAAGTGCTGCGCAGGTTGAAGGGCTTGCCCGGCTTCGGAGAGCAAAAGGCCAGGATCTTCCTTGCACTGCTCGGCAAGCAGTGCGGCCTGCAGGCGCCAGGCTGGCGTGAGGCCGCCGGCCCCTATGGCCAGGAGAACGCATTTCTTTCTGTCGCCGACATCGTGGACCCCGAGTCGCTGAAAAGAGTGCGCGCCAGCAAGCAGGCTGCCAAGGCCGCCATCAAAGCCGCGAAGGCATCCGAGCGCTGATACGGAGGGCCTGGATCAGAGGCTTCCAACGGCTTCGCCGGGGATCACGATTCCGAGCTGGTTCCTGATGGCGTCGGCGACGGCCATGGTCCGGATGGATTCGGCGAGCGGCCGCTGCGGAACCTCCAGCTGCCCTGCCGCAATGGCGCGGGCGACGGCGGCAGCCTCGAAGTGCAGGCCTTCGAAGTGTGCTCCGGCCGGCTCCTCGTAGGCCAGCCGGGTACCGTCCGGGAAGTGGACGCTGAAGTTGCCTGGCATGTTGAAGGGCCCGTCAATTGACAGTGAAGCCTCGGTGCCCACAATGGTGGCGGACGTCGGCGTGAAGTTGTGCAATTGGGTGTTCATCATGGCCTGGCGTCCGCCGGCAAAGGACATGACGGCCGAAAGCTGGGCATTGACTCCGGATTCGTGCGGTTCACCGAGTGCCAGCAGGCGGTCCGGTTCGCCCAGGACGGACGTGATGAGCGAGAGCGGATAGGTCCCCAGGTCCAGCAACGGGCCGCCCGCCAGAGCCGGGTCGAAGATCCGGTGGCTGGGGTCAAAGTGCTCACCGTATTCGGCGAAGACCGTAGTAAGGTCCCCGAGCATTCCGGAGTCGAGCACTTGCCGGATGACGTCGAACTTGGGCAGGAAAAATGTCCACATGGCTTCGGCGGCGAACAGGCCGGCGTCGGCGGCCCGGCTGGCGATGCCGGCCGCCTGTGCACGGTTGATGCCTATCGGCTTTTCGACCAGAACGTGCTTGCCGGCGTCGAGCGCCATGAGGGCGGCCTCGTAGTGGAAGTTGTGCGGCGTGGCCACGTAGACGATGTCGACGTCGGCGGCCGCCAGCTCCTCATAGCTGCCGAAGGCAGCGGGGATGCCGTGCCGTCCAGCAAAGGCTTCGGAACGGTCCAGCGAGCGGGACCCGATTGCGGCGATAATCTGCGAGGTGTGCGCCTGGACGGATTCCGTAAAGCGCTCCGCAATCCAGCCGGGACCCATGATCCCCCAGCGGAGTGGTGGTGCGGCTCGGGAATCCGGGACCCGGGACACCGGGAGTGAGGAGTTCCCGGTCATATGCCGGCCTCCCTTGTGTTGACATCGATTCGCATGAGACGCATAACCCCTTCCCTGAATTTGTCCTGACATAGTAACAAACCGCTTCATCCGGGAAAAGCCCCTGAAGAGGTAACCGCTCCACCGCGGCGCCACACACTCGGCCTCCGGCACCCTTCCCGCCGCCCCGCCCGCGGACTTGCCCCTGACCGTGCGCCTCCAGGATGCCCGTCGATACTTTGAGCGCATGTCAAGACAAAGTCTTGACCGTCTCGTTAGAGCGCTCTAACGTAGAAGGTGCGTGATCCAGCACACTCCCGGGAACGCTCCCAATTCAAAGTCCGCCCTCCAGGTCGGCCGAATCGAGGAAGTCAACAATGTCGTTGCACACAGCAAGCTCGCCCGCATCGGGCTCAAAACACCGCGGGTATCTCGCCCGTCTCACTGTTATCTCCACACTCGGCGGACTCCTGTTCGGCTACGACACCGGCGTGATCTCCGGTGCGTTGCTCTACATGCAGGACTCCTTGAGCATGAGCCCGGTCGAAGAGGCCACCGTCGTCAGCGCACTGCTCTTCCCTGGTGCCGCGGTGGGCGCACTGAGCGGCGGCAGGCTCGCCGATAAGCTTGGGCGGCGCGGCACGCTGCTTGTGTGCGCGCTGCTCTTCCTTCTCGGCGCGATAGGCTGCGCCATCGCACCGACCGTCGGGTTCATGGTCGTTGCCCGCGTCATCCTCGGTCTTGGCGTCGGCGCCGCTGCCGTAACGTGCCCTCTTTACCTGGCAGAAATGGCGCCCGCACATCTGCGCGGGCGCATGGTCACCATCAACGAACTGATGATCGTTACCGGACAGATGCTTGCTTTTGCCATCAACGCACTCCTCGACGCCGTCATCCACGACGCGGAGGTCTGGCGCATCATGCTTGGCATTGCCTCCATCCCCGCCATCGCACTCCTGATCGGCATGCTCGCCCTGCCCGAATCGCCGCGCTGGTTCGCTATCCGCGACAGGCTCGAGGACAGTCGCCGCATCCTCAACCTCAGTCGCAGCCCGGAGGAAGCCGATTTCGAATACAAAGAAATCGTTGAGTCCGCGAATACGGCCCGGAATGAGCGCTCCAGCGCCTGGCGCGATCTGAAGAACAATCCCTGGATGCGCCGGCTCCTCTGGGTCGGCATCGGGCTCGCCGCAGCCCAGCAGGCAACGGGCATCAATACCGTGAACTACTACGCCCCCACCATCCTCGAGCGCAGCGGCCTCGGCGTGAGCGCATCGCTCGTGGCGACCATCGCCGTCGGCGTCACGTCGGTGCTGATGACCGTCCTGGGTATCTGGCTGCTGGGCTTCATCGGGCGCCGCCGCATGCTGGTCATTGGCTTCTCCGGGGTCGTAGCTTCGCAGGCACTCCTCGCCGTCGTCTTCACACTCCCCCAGTCGGACCTCGTCAGTTACACCATTCTGGCGGCGATGATGCTGTTCGTGGCCTTCGTGCAGTGCTTCATCGGCACGTGCGTGTGGCTACTGCTCTCCGAGATCTTCCCGCTGGCCATCCGCGGCTTCGCGATGGGCATCGCGGTGTTCGCCCTCTGGACCGTGAACGCGGCGATCTCCTTCCTGTTCCCGATCCTGGTCGCCGCCCTGGGCTCAACCGGCACGTTCACCCTGTTCGTGCTGGTGAACATTGTTTCCCTCATCTTCGTGGCGAAATTCGTCCCGGAGACAAAGGGACAGTCGCTGGAAGAGCTGGAGGTGCATTTCCGCACCGGAGGCATACCAATCATCGTGCCCCCCACGGTACCGGGCGAGAAGGCGGTATCTCTCTGAGAATCGAACGTCCGTAGCCATTGCCGCCGGGGCCTCCCCCACGGGACAGGCATGCGGCCGGCGTCAGGCAGCAGTGGAACCGGCGCGGTTGCCCATGGGGCGGCGGCCGGAACCGCTGTGTTTCCCGCGATACGCTTGCCGGCAGGAGGCCATTTGTCCAGGAGCGAACTGAACCGGCATGGAGCGGCCAAACGCGCCACCATTGAGGATGTGGCGCGCGAAGCCGGCGTATCTCGCGCACTCGTATCCCTGGTGCTGAGGGGTTCACCAAAGGTGAGTGAACAAAAAAAGGAAGCTGTCGCCACCGCCATAGCCGCACTCGACTACCGGCCCAGCAATGCGGCCCGCTCGCTCGCCAGCGGACGGACGCAAACAGTAGGAGTGCTGCTGGACGACCTCTCCAATCCCTGGTTCGTGGAGCTGCTCGACGGCATGCAGAACATCTTCCGGGAGCAGAACCTCCGGATGGTCCTCGGCGATCCACGCTATCTGGCCCGCCCAGGGGAAAGCCCGGTGTCCGCCTTCATGGAATTGCGCGTCGACGGCCTCGTCATCGCCGGAGACTTCAACACCGATGAAGACCTCACCCGCGCCACACTGCTCACGCCAGCCGTCGTCGCCGGCACCCGCGCCTTCGACCTCCCGGCAGCGGACCGCGTCACCAACGACGACGCCGCCGGCGCCCGGATGGCCGTCGAACACCTGATTGCTCTCGGCCACAGCGACATTGCCTTCCTCACCGCTCCCACCGGCTCTGCTACCGTGCGGGCCGACGCCTACCGGGACACCATGACCCGCCACGGCTTCCAGAACTACATCCGAGTGATACCAACGGACTTGAGCGAACATTCCGGCTTTGAGGCAATGAGCCGCCTTATCGACGGCGGCCAGCCCCCCTCAGCTGTCTTTGCCGCCAACGACATCCTCGCCGTCGGTGCGCTCTCGGCCGCCGACGAGCACGGCATCAGCGTGCCGGCACAACTCTCACTGGTCGGATACGACAACACCTATCTCGCCGGGATCCGCCACGTCTCCCTGACCACCGTCGACCCCGTCAGCCTGGACGTAGGCATCCGCGCCGCGGAGCTTCTCCTCGCCCGCATCGCCGACCCCTCCCTGCCGCCACGTACCGAAGTGCTGGCCCCGCGCCTCGTCGTTCGAAGCACCACCGCTCCCGCCGCCCACACCTGACACTCTTGGCCACCCAAGGCGGGCGGCCGGAGGCCACTGCGCTCTGTCATGGTGCAGTGGCCCTGACTAGACTTGAATTGCGCCGGATTAGACGCATGGATTCGTCTCTGGAGGGCAGGATCATGACAGACCGCAGCGACTCCGAATTGCCCGCGGACCAGGCGCCCGCGGACGTGAAACCAGAAGATATGGAGCTCCGGGGCCGGTACGTCGAAGGAGCGTACGGTAAGGCTGGCGTGCAGAGAGGCCGGCACGCCGAGGACGAGGAAGGCCAATACGTCCAAGGTGACTACGGTGCGGCCGGCAAGGAGGGCGGCCTGCCCGAACCCTTGGGAGACCGAGCCAAGGAATCCGGGCGCTACGTAGCAGCCGACTACGGCGGCGCTGGCACGGCTCCGGGACGCACGGCCGGGTCGGAAATCGGCCAGTACACCGAAGGTGACTACGGCGCGGAAGGTACTGTAGATCCGCTGCGCAAGGCCGGAACAGGTACGCCTGGCGAAAAGCCGCCGGCCACGGACAAGCCCTTCGACACCGGCACCCAGGAGGGCACCTAAAAGCGCCTGCCCGGGGGCAGGCAAGGACGCATCACGAGACTATTCCGGGCTGGTAGGTGCCGGCGCTCCATTCCTGTCCTTGCGGATCGAGCACCCGGCAGCGCCGGGCGCCCCATTGGGTGGCTTCGGGCTCGATCACTGAGGTTCCGCCCGCGGCGAGGGCCTTCTGATGAAAGGCGTCGACGTCTTCGACCAGAAGATATAGTCCCTGGCCGGTTGACTGGCCGATAAGTGGCGGCCGCTGGTAGGCGGCATCGCTACTTGCCACCATTAGCACCGCCTCCCCCATGGAAATCTCGGCGTGCAGCACTGACCCTGCGGGTCCGTCGTGCCGCTGAATAACGCCAAATCCCACGGCCTGGAGCCAGTCCAGGGCTGCGGGTGCGTCACTGTAGCTGAGATAGGCGAATAACTTGGCGTCCATGCCGGAATGCTATTCCCAAGCGCAGCCGTCCGGAACTAGCGTGGCGGAATGAACTCGTCGAAGACCCCCGCCGAGATCCTCAACATAGCCGGCAACGAGGTTCGCATCTCGAGTCCGGACAAGGTGGTGTTCCCCGAACCCGGGCTGACCAAGCTCGACCTGGTCCGCTACTACCTCGCCGTCGCCGACGGTGCGCTGCGGGGCGCAGGCGGCCGGCCCATGGTACTCAAGCGCTTCCCGAAGGGGATCGGCGCTGAGCCGTTCTTTCAGAAACGCGTGCCTGAAAACCACCCCGACTTTATCGACACGGCAACGCTGCACTACGCGTCCGGAACATCAGCCGAAGAGGCCGTCATCCGGGATGCTGCAGGCTTGGCGTGGGTCGTGAATCTCGGATGCCTGGACCTCAACCCGCACCCCGTGCGTGCCGAGGACCTCGAGCACCCGGACGAGCTCCGGGTCGACCTCGACCCGATGCCGGGGGTCGACTGGGCGCAGATCGTCGACGTCGCCTATGTCGCGCGGGAGGTGCTCGACGACGTCGGACTGGTGGGGTGGCCGAAGACGAGCGGTTCGCGGGGACTTCACATCCTCGTGCGCATCGCGCCTCAGTGGTCGTACCGCGACGTGCGGCTCGCCGCAGAGACCCTCGCCCGCGAGGTCGAGAACCGCGCTCCGGGCCTCGCCACCGCACGGTGGTGGAAGGAGGAGCGCGGCGAGAGTGTGTTCGTCGACTTCAACCAGAACGCCAAGGACCGCACCGTGGCATCGGCGTACTCGATCCGGCCCCTGCCCGACGCCCGGGTCTCGACTCCACTCACGTGGGACGAGGTTACCTCCACCCGGCCGGAACAATTCACGGTGCCCACGGTGCTTGAGCGCTTCGCGGCGATGGGCGACCCCCACGCCGGGATCGACGACGCGGCAGGGACACTCGACAGGCTCATCAGTCTGGCTGCCGGGCTCGGCCCCGCCGAGAAGCCGCCGCGCGGCGGCGACGGCTTGGGCCGCCGGCAATCGGTAATGCCGCTCATCGAGGTGGCAAGGACCAAGACCAAGCCCGAGGCGCTCGCGGCGCTCGAGGAATGGAAGACCCGGCATACGGACCTCTTATCAGCCCTGCACCCCGCAGACGTACTCGTCGACGGAATGCGGGGATCGAGTTCGCTCTGGTACCGGGTCCGGGTGAACCTGCAGCACGTCCCGGAAAAGGAGCGTCCGCCGCAGGAGGAACTCATCGCCGACTACGACCCCTGGGCGGGCAAAGAGTGGCCGGGGCGCCCTGGATCCTGACCGCCGGATCCTGACACCAAGGACGGGGCTCAGGCGTCCTGAGGCTTGTCCAGCTGCGCCAGGGTGTCTGCGTGGCGGTGGGCGACCTTCCATTCGCCATCCTCGCGCCGGTAGATCTGGGTCACGCGCAGTGTGTAGTCCCTCGGCTCTCCGTTTACCGAGGTGCTCGTATGCTCGTACCCAACGGTGTAGGCCATGTCCCCGATCACGTCGGCAGCAATCACCTCGTGCGTGTATGACTTGCAATCCGAGAAGGATGCTTCCAGCTGACGGAAGATGCGCCCCACGTCCTCGGAACCGCTGCCGGACATCCACGCGCCAAGCACGGTAACGGGCTCTCTTCGGGACCAGATGGCGAACCGCGGCGCGGCGTCGCCGTTATGCAGGGCGGTCTCGGCGTCCTTGAGGCGCGACCCAACCCAGGCCATGAAGTCATCCCGCTCACTCACGTCGGACCTCCAAAGGGCTCACTGTCCGTCAACGGCAGGATAGGTCTATCGCCGTCCAGGCCGTCCCGGCCCCGCCATCCTAAGCGTGCCTCGTGGTGGCTGCAAGGGTGGGGGGTTACCTCTGCCCCAGGCAGCTGCGGGCTAGAGGCCTCGCCTCGATTCCAAGCTTTCCGCAAGGGGGTTCAGGCAAGATTCGGTCCGAGGTATGCCAATTGATTGCGGGGTGGTTGTTATGGATGAGAAGCCGAGGCCGAAACTCTCGGCCCTATTTTGGGTGGTTTCCGTTGCCGTTCTGGGTGCACTTGGGGCATTGGGCTGGTATGCGGTGAACGTCATAGCCGCCCTGCTGTCCCCGTCGGTGCGTTGAATATGTATCGACGCTCCTGACACCCAATTCGACGCACACCCGGATTGCGGGATCCATTTTGCGGCCGCCATCGCGGCCAGCGCACATCACCGCCGTCCAACATGGCCAAAGACGCGGCGGGGTGGACGGGCCTGAACGCCAGATGTTCGCGTTAGAAAGTTGATAGCGGCATCGGCTTCCCGACGACGCCGGGCACGCTTACGGTGGGCAAGAGGAGCAGGACACAAGGCCTTCGAAGGGACCCGCCATGCTGATCTGCGCAACTTGCGCCGTGGAACGCGACGAACCTGCCCCGGACATTTGCCCGATCTGCACCGACGAGCGGCAGTATGTACCCGAGGACGGACAAAAGTGGCTCACACTGGACGGGCTCGCGCAGGAGGGCCAGCAAACGGTGTTGACGGAGAACGAGCCGGGCCTTGTCGGGATCCGGACAGAGCCAAGAGTCGGGATCGGCCAGACCGCCCAGCTTGTGGCGACACACAAGGGTTCGCTGTTGTGGGATCCGGTCGGATATGTCGACGACAGCGCTGCGAAGGCAGTGCTCAAGCGGGGCCCGGTCCTGGCGATCGCCGCCAGCCATCCACACATGTTCGGTGTGCAGGTCGAGTGGGCGCATCGGCTCGGCGGCGTCCCCGTACTTGTGGCGGATGCAGACCGGCGATGGCTGGGGCGCAATGATCCGCTCATTAAATACTGGTCCGGCAGTCAACCTATCGCCGAAGGGTTGACCCTGCACCAGACCGGGGGCCATTTCCCGGGCAGCGCGGTGGCGCACTGGGCTGCAGGAGCCGGCGGCAAAGGAGTTCTGCTGACCGGTGACAGCGTGTATCCGAATCCGGACCGTCGCTCCATCGCTTTCATGCGCAGCTACCCGAACCACGTGCCGCTATCCGGCGCGGTGGCGGTGCGAATCGCCGCGCAGCTGGGAGAGCTCAACTTCGACCGGATCTACGGCAACTTCAACAATGTCATCGCGTCCGGCGCCAAGGCCATTCTGCACGATTCTGCACAACGGCACGCTGCTTGGGCGCGCGGCGACTTCGACCATTTGACCTGAGCCGCCCATTTCCCTTTTGCGTTAGCGTGGGATCAAGCGCCTCAATTGACGTCAGAGGTATCCGAGCCATCATGGCGACCAGGAGAACCCCAGGTTCTCACGGCGCTCTCATCCCTTCCCCCTATGGAATCCGAAGAAGCGGAGTAACAGTGAAGGCCATCGTGTACGAAAAGACAGGGCCATCGTCCGCGATGACCCTCCAGGACAGGCCACTGCCGGCACCCGGACCGGGCCAGGTCAGAGTCCGGGTGGTGGTCTCCGGGGTCAATCCCACCGACTGGAAGTCCCGGGCCGCCGGCGGGAGCGGAAGCAGGCTGGAGGCACCAAAAGTGCCCAACCAGGATGGTGCCGGCGTTATCGACGAGGTTGGATCCGGCGTGCCGGGGCTGTCCGTCGGCGATCGTGTTTGGCTCTGGGACGTCGCCTGGGGCGGCACCGAGGGCACAGCCCAGGAGTACGTGGTGGTGCCGGCCGCGCAGGCCGTTGCCCTTCCAGACATGGAGTCCTTCGACACGGGCGCATCCCTGGGGATCCCGGCACTGACGGCACATCGTGCACTGACCTCCAGCCAGGACGGCCCGGCCAGGCTTTCGCCGGGCGCCCTGGAAGGGCGGGTGGTGCTGGTCACCGGTGGCGCGGGTGCGGTCGGGCACGCGGCCATTCAGCTCGCCCGCTGGGCCGGGGCAACCGTCATCGCGACCGTGAGCGGGGAGCGGAAAGGTGAACTTGCCCGCCGGGCCGGCGCGCACAGTGTGATCAACTACCGCACTGCCGACGTCCCACAGGCCGTGCGCGAGGCAGCCCCTGGAGGCGTTGATACGATCGTCGACGTCAATGCTCCGGCGAACATCGGCAATGACCTCAAGGTGGTGAAGCCGGGCGGAACCATTTCCATTTATGCTGCCAACCCCGGTGAATCCTTGGGCATTCCCATTCGCGAGAGCATGGGCAAGAACGTCCAATTCCAGTTCATCCTCACGTACACCGTGACGGAGCAGCAGAAGGCGGCGGCCGTTGCCGCAGTCGCGGATGCGCTGAAAGCGGGGGCATTGCGGGTCGGCGATGAGCACGGACTGCCCCTCACCCGCTTTCGGCTCGAGGAAACCGCGGCAGCGCACGACGCCGTAGAACAAGGCTTCGTCGGGAAGGTCCTGGTCGACGTGTCCGCGGCCTGACCACCTTCTGCGTGTCCGGCGAGGAGCCCGCGACCAGACAATGCGTTCGGCATACTGGTTCCATGCAGGCGACGACGGTGTTGGTCGAAGGTGAGAGTGACCGGCTTGCGGTTGAGGCGCTTTCCTTCCGCCGTGGCCATGACCTGGCAGCCTTGCGGGTGTCGGTCGTACCGATGGGAGGCGCGACCAGCATCGTCCACTTCCTCGACCGCTACGGACCGAATGGCGCAGGCCACCGGTTGTTAGGCCTGTGTGATGCAGGGGAATCCCGTGGCATCGCCCGCGCGCTCGGCCGGGCAGGTATCGGGCCCGGTTCGCTGGCCGAGCTTGGGTTCCACGTCTGCCACGCCGATCTGGAGGACGAACTCATCCGCTGCCTGGGGATCGGTGCCGTGCTCAAAGTCAACGCCGCTCAAGGCGAGCTCGCGTCGTTCCGGCTCCTGCAACGCCAGCCGTCACTGCGAGAGCGGCCAATAACGGCGCAGTTGCGCCGGTTCTTCGGTGGACGCAGCGGCAACAAGGTCCGATACGCGCCACTGCTGGTCGACGCCTTGCCGGCCGGACAGGCGCCTCCGCCGCTCGCCCGCCTCGTTGCATCATTCCCGCTTTGATCCTGCCGCCCAAAGGATCGAATGCCTTCACCGTGTCACGGGCATCCCGCTATCTACGTGCGGCGGTGGATGGACTTGTAGCTCAGGTACGCGTTCAGGCCTTCAATCCCGTACTCGGTGCCAAGGCCGGAATCGTGCCGGCCGCCAAAGGGGGCTGCATGGTTGGATGCGAAGAAGTTGATGCCCACGGAGCCCGTGTCCATCCGGTCGGCCGCGTTCAGAGCGGCCGCCGCGTCCTGCCCGAACACCAGACCGCCGAGCCCGAACTCGGTGTTGTTAGCCAGCGCCACGGCCTCGTCAACACGGCCATCGGCGTCGTCGTATTTTAGGATGCACAGGACCGGGCCGAAGATCTCCTCACGGGAGATCCGCATCTCCGGAGTGACGTCGGCGAAGACTGTGGGCTGCACGAAATAGCCGCCCTCAAGGCCACCGCCTAACGACGCCGCTCGCCCCCCGGTGGTGACCCGCGCGCCGTCGGCCACGCCCGACTCCACGTACTCCAGCACGGTCCGGTACTGGGACTTCGTTGCGCAAGGGCCGAACACAGTGTCCGCCTCGAGCGGATCACCCTGCTTTCCGGCCGCAATCGTGGCCGTGACCATCTCCACCACTTCGTCATAACGGCTCGCAGGCGCCAGGATCCGGGTCGAGATGTAGCAGGTCTGGCCGGTGTTGCGCATCGACGACCGGATCAGCACCTTGGACATCGCGTCCAGATCCGCATCAGGGAGCACAATGGCGCTGGACTTCCCGCCCAGTTCCAGCGTGACCGGACGCAGCAGTTCCCCGCAGGCCGCGGCAATTTTCCGGCCCACCGGCGTCGATCCCGTGAACGCCACCTTATCGACGCCCGGGTGCTTCACCAGCTGATCCCCCATCCGGCCGGAGCCGGTTACCAGGTTGACCACGCCCGCCGGAACCCCGGCCGCGGCGACGGCCTCGACAATCACCCGGATGGACAGCGGCGTGGGCGACGCCGGCTTGATCACCACGGTGCAGCCTGCCAGCAGAGCCGGCGCCAGTTTGATGACCACCAGGTTGATGGGGAAGTTCCACGGCGCGATCAGCGCGCAGACTCCCAGCGGGTCGCGCCGCACTACTGACTCGCCGCCGCCGCGCGGGAAGGGGCGGACATCCTCATGCTCAAGGTACTCGGCGAGGGTGGCGAAGTACCGGAAGATACCGGCCGCGTTGGCTGCCGCCCCGGCGGATTCGGACACCGGTGAGCCGTTTTCCCGCGAGTTCGTCAGGGCAAGCTCCTGAGCCCGATTCTCCACCTCCTCAGCGATCCGGAGAAGGTAGCTGGCGCGCTCAGACGGGGTAAGCCGGGGCCACTCGCCCTGAAAGGCACGCTGGGCAGAGCCGACGGCGGCGTCCAGGTCTTCCGGCGTTCCGTCCGGCACCGAGCCCCACACTTCGCCCGTAGCGGGGTCGGTCACCGGGTTGCGGCCGGTGCCCCGCGAAGGCTGCCACGCGCCGTCGACAAAGATCGTATCCACATGCGTATGCGGCAGGGACAGCTCCGTCCGGGCTACCAGGGCAGGAGCATCATGCGTGGCGGAGGTCATCGGATCACCGCCGTCTTAAGAAGGGCGTTGGATCGGTTTAGGTCCGCGGCGGCCATATCGTGGGCGGCCTGGGTGATGAGTTCGGGCACGATCTCGGTGGCCAGCCTGTCGGTGTACGTGGCCGGGTCCATGGCGAACCACGAGGAGGCGAGGGCGATCCCGGCGCGGTCGAAGCGCCATAGCCTGTCGGCATCGCGCATCAGGGCGTCTTCCAGGGACCGGGCCACCGGCCGGGTGTCGTGGCCGTCGATGATCTCGCAGACGCGCTCAATGAATTCGGTGGAGTATCCCAGGGCGGGGAGAACCCGGCGGGCCACGTCGCAGCCCTGCTGCTCGTGTTCGTAGCGGATGGCAGCCTTCCGCCAGTCACCGGTGAAGCCCTCGGATATGATGCGGGATTCATCAACGTGGGCCCAGCCAGTGTCGTGCAGCACGGTGGCCACGCGCACCAGTTCAGCGTCGGCGCCGGGATAGGCCCGGCACAGCCGTTCGGCGTAGGCCAAGGAAATCGGCAAGTGGATGTCGTTTCCGCGCGTCCGCGTCTCATGGACCACGGCCCTCCACAGCGCGTCGAGTTCCTGAACGGCAGCCGGGGTATTGCAGATCGCGGTGGTGTCTACCGGACCAGCCGCGGGAACAGGCCGGACGCTGTACTCCGCGGCAAAGGCCTGGGCCGGCACGTCCACCGGTTCAGCGGCGGGGCTGGCTGCGACCGGAGTCTTGGGGGTGCTCATAATGCTCCTTCGGGTGGGCCGGCGTACTGTCTGAGTGCAGTTAGCTGTCCGTGGTGATGGTCTTGAGTTGCGTGGCGGGGTCCGCCGCGGCGTCGGCAGGGATGTTCTGGCCCTTTGCCAGTGCGTTCTTGACGGCCATGAAGTCCAGCGGGGCGTTGACGCAGTCCGCGGCGATGACCTGGCCCTGGCGGTAGTACAGGACGCTGAACTTCCCGCGGTCCTCGTCCCGCCGGAGTACCGTCTGGTCGTAGCCGTTGCACAGTCCGGCGATCTGCAACTTGAGGTCCGCCTGATTGGACCAGAACCACGGGATCCCGGCGTATTCCTCGCGCCGCCCGGTCAGCGAGTAGGCGGCCACCTTCGCGTGTTCGATGGCGTTGTTGACGCTTTCCAGCCGGATCCGCTCCCCCGGCTCCGACCCTGGCACCGGGTTGGGCATGTTGGCGCAGTCGCCGATCGCCACCGTTGTGCCGTCCGAGGCCAGCGCGAAGCGGTCCACCACAATCCCGTTGTCCACCGTCAGCCCGAGCTGTTCGGCCAGCTGTGTGTTGGGAATGACGCCGATCCCCACGAGCACAATCTGCGCGGAGAGCTCTGTGCCGTCCTGGAGTTCGACGCCGGCGACCGCGCTACCGCCCTCGCTGGCTGTGAAGCGCTTGGCGCTGGTGTTGAGCCGGATGTCCAGGCCGCGGGAACGGTGCGCCTGCAGGAAGTACCCGGCCGTCTCATCTCCCACGGCCCGGCCGACGAGCCTCGGACCGAATTCCAGAACCGTGACGTTCTTGCCCATCTTCCGCAGGCTGGACGCGGCCTCCAGTCCGATGAATCCGCCGCCGATCACCACCACATCCGTGGCATCCCCCACCCGCGCCTTGAGTGCCAGCGCGTCGTCGGCGTTGCGGAGGTACAGCACGCCGTCGAGGTTCCCGCCCTCAATCTCCAGCTTGCGGGCCCGGGCGCCGACCGTGAGCGCCAGCCGCTTGAAAGGGAACTGTTTTCCGGCGGAAGAATGCGCGACCCCGGAGCCGTCGGGTTCCTTGTCGATCCGGACGATGTATTCGCCCTTGACCAGGGCCACGTTGTGTCCGGCCCAGTAATCGTTGGAGCGGAAGATCAGTGATTCGCTCTCTACCGTGCCCTGCAGGAACTCCTTGGACAGGGCCGGGCGCTGGTAGGGTCGGTGGTCCTCGTCGCCGAGCAGGGTGATGTGTTCGTCGAAGCCGAGTGCCCGCAGCGATACAGCAAGCTGGACCCCGGACTGGCTGGCGCCGATGATCAGGAGCCCCGTGCGCGTTGGAGTGTTTTGCTCCGCGACGAGGGCGTCAGTTGCCTGCTCCACTGCTTCCGCGCCCACGGCTACACCTGGGTTTCCGGGGTGGTGACGAACAGCTCCACCGTGTCCGTGAGCCGGAGCTGGCAGGACAGCCGCGAGTTGTCCTCACGGTCGACGGCGGTGCCGTAGAGCATTTCGTCTTCCATGTCCTCCATCGGCGGAAGCTGCGAAAGGCAGTCCTCGCGGACGAAGACATGGCAGGTAGCGCAGGACAATGAGCCGCCGCATTCGGCGACGATCCCGGGGACGCCGTTGCGGACGGCCGTTTCCATGACTGAATCGCCGGGGTTTCCCTGGACGTCGCGGACAGCGCCCCCGGCGTCGGTGAAATGAACCGTTGGCATGTGGTTCTCCTTAGGTTGAATCGGATGATGGCAGGCAAGGGAGCGCCTCAGATGAACTGGCGGCCGCCGTCCACCACCATGGTCTGGCCCGTGTAGTAGGAACTGTCCGGCCCAGCCAGGAAGAGGGCCGCGCCCACGATGTCCTCGGGCTGGCTGGCCCGCTTGATGGCCCCGCGCTCCACACCGTAGTTCTCGGCGTTCTCCATCAGGCCGTAGCTGGCTTCGGTGAGCGTGAAGCCGGGGGCGATCGCGTTGACCGTGATCCCCCGGCGCCCCAGTTCCTTGGCCATCACCCGGGTCATGGCCACCACGCCCCCCTTGGACGCGACGTAGTGGAGCCACTGTTCCGAGCCGCTGAAGATGGTGGCGCTGGAGAGGTTGATGACGCGCCCGCCCTCGGGCAGGTACGGGCTCGCCGCGCGGGTCACGAGCCAGGGGCCCTTGAGGTTGACGTTCATCACCAGGTCCCATTCGGCCGGGTCGATGTCCTCGAACGGGCTGCGGGTCACCCCCGCGTACACCGCCGCGTTGTTGAGGACGACGTCGATGCTTCCGTTCCCGAAGTCCGCGCAGTCCCGTGCGAGGATCTCAGTGGAGTCTACGCTGGTGACGTCCGCCGGGAAGGCTGCGGCCTCGGCGCCGAGTTCGCGGACCAGTTTGGCCGTCTGCTCAGCGCCCTCGAGGTTGATGTCGGCGACCGCCACGCGGTAGCCGCGGCCGGCAAAGCCGAGCGCAAACGCCCGGCCCAGCCCGCCGGCGGCACCGGTGATCAGGACGGTCCTTGCAGCCGGCGCGTTCAGCTCAGACATGACTGTGGGTGTGGGCGTGGGCGCCGGGTCCGGTCGCCAGGAGCTCCGGTTGGTCGGCATCGAGGATCTGCACGGTGCCCTTGGTGCCGTCCACCCGCAGCCGCTGGCCGGTCTTGATGGTGGTGGAGGCGGAACCCGTTCCGGTCACCGCCGGAAGACCGTACTCCCGGCAGACGATCGCCGCGTGGCTCATCATGCCGCCGATGTCCGTGACCGTGGCCTTGATCTTGCCGAAGATCGGGCCCCAGGACGGTGCGGTGACGGTGGCCACCAGGATCTCGCCCTGCTGCACCTCGGAGAGCTGGTCCGCGTCGGTGATGACGCGGGCCAGGCCCTCCACCACGCCCGGCGAGGCAGCCATGCCGCGCAGGCCCCCGCCCTCCACTTTCTCGCCGGCGCCCAGCCACTGCTGGACTTGCTCGGTGGTGATGCCCCACAGCATCCGGGTGAAGGGTTCGGTGATGGATTCCGGCGGGGTGTTCAGCGCCGGGGCAGGCCGGGCGGTCTTGAGCGCGTCCACGATTCCGCGGCGGCGCTCGATCTCTGCCGGCCAGTAGTCGGGACCGATCGGCTTGGCACCGACGCCCCAGCCCGTGACCAGGTCGAACAGCGCGTCGCGGACCTCGTTGCGGCCCAGGTAGAGGAGGTCGTCCGGTTCAGTCCAGAAGCCCTCGGCCTGCATCATGCGGGACAGCTCGCGGATCTTGCGCCAGAAGACGCCCATGGTCCAGTGCTCGATGTAGAAGTTGTGGTTCTCCACGTAGGGGTAGGCAGTGGCGGCGAGCCCGCGCTTGGCGTCGAAGAGGGCCTGGTTTTCCCCTTCCAGCAGCTCGCGGTATTCCTCGATGATGCGGTCGCGTTCGGCGATGAGCGCTTCCACCGGCCGCATGATCTCCTGGCCCTCGTCCACGCGGCGGATGTAGTCCGCGATGTAGCCGAGCGGGATTTCCTGGTGTTCGTTCCAGTACTTGTCGTGGCCGTAGAAGCCGTTGCCCACGGTGAAGTTGAACCACGGGTCCCTGGCGGCATCGTACTGGGACGTCCAGCGGTCACCGCCGGGGGCCGCGGCGATGGCAGCCAGGGTGGCCTCGACGTCGTCGGTGTTGCTGAAGTGGGCCTGGATCCCAAGTTCCACGGCAAGCTTGGCGAGCTGCTTGAGCTCGTCATCCGGGCGGAAGAGCTCCATGTCCACGCCCTGCACCATGGTGGCGATGGACTGGTCCGGGATGTTGGGGAACACCTGCTTGCAGAAGTTGAAGAAGTCCAGGTAGGCGATGTAGCCGAGGTTGAGGAACTCGAAGTGGTACTGCCAGTTCTGGTAGGCCAGCTGGATGAGCCGGTCGTAGCTCTCCAGGAGCTTCTCGGAGCCGTCCTTGCCCTTGCCGGAGAGGATGTCCTCCATGGGGACCAGGTCCGGGAGCCTGGGGAAGGAAATGGTTTCCATCTCGTCGATGGTGCCCTTGACCTTGACGTGCCACTGCTTGAGCAGCTGGTCCCAGTTCTGGAAGTAGTGGCCAACGCGCTGTTCGAACAGGGGCACGCGGGCGGCGATCTGGTCCGCCGGGACCGGGATGGGCGACATGTAGAGGTAGCCCAGGTGGACGCGGAACTCGATGCCGTTGGCGTTGGGGATCATCAGGTGCCGTGCGTTGTACTGGCCCAGGCACTTGACCGCGAACTCGCCGCCGATGGTCTCGAAGGGCTTGAACACGGTGGGCCAATGCTGGCTGTCGCAGAACCAGAACTTGGCGTCCTCCTGCTCCTTGAGCTTGTCCTGGAAGACCAGATAGTACGGGTAGATCTTTTCCCAGCCCTCGGCCCCGGCGGGGACCGCGAGCTCGGAGGGTTTGGGGAAGGACTTCAGGGACATGGCGGTCCTTTCAATACGGGCTCGGCGTTGAGCCTGGGTGACGTAGCGGACTAGCGGGTCGGAACGTTCTAGAAGGACGGCTTCAGCAGTGAGGCGGTGATGCTGCCGAGGCTAAAGCCGGTGGCGGACGACGGCGCCGGGCCGGCCGGCGTCGTGATGGCTGGCGCCGTCGGGGAAGCGGGCGCTGCCGCAGAAGTGGCGGGGCTGAGTCCGCTGAAGTAGCCGCCGGCGGCTGCCGAGGATGGGACAACAGGCTTCGAGGAGTGCACGGTTTCCGGGCGGGACTGCAGCAGGAGCAGGTTCTCCCCGTCCGGCAAGTCCGCATCGAGGGCCCACTCGATGTCCTGCGGGCACTTGTAGTGCTTCTCCGCGCGCTTGGCCATCTGCGCGACGGCGGTGAGCTCGGCGCCGGTGAGGCTGCGGCGGCCGCGGCGTTCGGCGTCGACCTCCCGCTCCACCAGGCGGCCGGCAACGGCGTCCGGGACGAGTTCGGCGTGCTTGTCGCCGAGGTGTTCGGAGACGACCGCCAGCGTGACCTTGTCCAGCATGATGTTGTCCGGCGTGACCTGGCCGGAGACCACCATCTCCCCCACCCCGTAGGAGGAGTCGATAGTGATCTTGGAACGATCGCCGTTGGTGGGGTCCATGGTGATGGCGACGCCGGAGACCCGTGCGTTGACCATCTTCTGCACCACGACCGCCATCGAGAGGCCCTCGTTGGGGATGTTGTTCTTGAGCCGGTAGATGATGGCGCGGGATGTGAAGAGCGAGGCCCAGCACTGGCGGATGTGCTCGGTGACGGCCTTGACGCCGTCGAGCCAGAGGTAAGTGTCCTGCTGGCCGGCGAAGGAGGCGTCCGGCAGGTCCTCGGCGGTGGCGCTGGAGCGAACGGCCACCGGGACCGGCGACTCAAAGCGGGACATCAGGGACTCGTAGGCGGCGACGGTGAGCTCGCGCAGGGCCTGAGGCACCGCGCGGGAGCGGATGTCCGCCCGGATCGCGGCGGACACCCTATCCACCTGGCCCATGTCTTCGGGGTCCAGTCCTGCAAGGAGCTGGTGGATGTCCCGGGTGATCCCGGCTTCCTCCATGAAGGCATCGAACTGCGCGGTGGTGACCACGAAGCCGGGCGGGACGGGCATGCCGGCGAAGGTCATGGTGACCAGGGAGGCGCCCTTGCCGCCAAGGTTTTCGAGCTTCGGTTCGATGCCGCCGTCGAAGAACTGGACGTATTCGTTGCTCTGCATATTTCTCAGGCCTTCCAGGTGACGGGGACGGTCTCGGGGACGCGGAAGGAGAGGTTCTCCCGGAAGGAGATGGTTTCCGGATGCTCCAGCTGCAGCTCCGGGACGAGCCGGACCACTTCCTCGAGGGCGATCTTGGCCTGAAGCTTGGCGAGCATGTTGCCCAGGCAGTAGTGGATGCCAAACCCGAAGGACAGGTGCTCGCGGGCGTTGGGGCGGGTGATGTCGAAGTCCTCGCCGGCGTCGAACTTGGTGTCATCCCGGTTGGCTGAGCCCATGAGGAGCAGCAACTGTGCGCCTTCTTCGATGGCGACGCCGCCAACTTCAGCGTCCTTGAGGGCCTTGCGGCGCCAGCCGACGATCGAGCCGGCGTAGCGCAGGACTTCGTCGATGGCGGCGGGAATTTTCTTCGGGTCCTCCACCAGCTGCTTCCACTGATCGGGGCGGGCCAGGAGTTCGCGGAGGGCGTTGGAGATCAGCGTGGTGGTGGTCTCGTGGCCGGCGAAGAGCAGGCTATAGAGGACGGAAGCGACCTCGTGGTCGGAGATTTCGGCGCCGTCCTGCTGCGCTTTGACCAGGTCCGCGGTGAGGTTGTCGCCGCCTTCCTCGTGAGCCACCCTGACCAGCCGGAGGCATTCCTGCCAGTACTCCACCAGGCTGTGGGCGTGCGGGATCTGTTCGTCGTCAGTGAGGTCGCCCCACGTCATGGCGGCGCGGGAATCGCTCCAGCGCTTGAAGGTGTCGACCTGGGCTACGTCTGCGCCGATCAGGGTGAGGATGGTGATGGTGGGGACGTCGTAAGCAAGGTCCTTGACCATGTCGCCGCGGCCTTCCGGCCGGGCCAGCATTTCTTCAAGCAGTCCGACGACGTTTTGCCGGATGAACGGTTCCAGGGCCTTGTACCGGCGGGGGGTGAAGGCCTTCTGCACCACGGCGCGGATGCGGGTGTGCTCCGGCGGGCGGCGGGCGGAGAGGCCCGAGTAGGCGGTGAAGCCGCCGTCGTCCATGATCTTCTTGGCCGCGGCACCGCGTTCGCGGACAGGCGCCTGGGCGTTTTCGCTGGAGAAAGTCTCCCAGTCTTCAAAGACGGCCTTGATGTCGTCATAGCGGGAGACGACATAGAGGCCGATCCGCTCGTCGAACATCACGGGCTGCTCAGCCCGGAGTTCGGCGTAGGCGGGGAAGGGATCCTTCATCTGGAACGGCTCGTAGCCGTGGTGCCCCGTAGGGGCTTCGGCGCCGTGTCCGAAGGGACAGCGGCCGGCCGTTTCAGTCGACGATGACATCTGGGCTCCTTGGTTTTCCGGTCCCGCTGACAGCAGCAGTGCATGCCGGGGGTTCTTCCTCCAGTGTGGCCCCCGTCACCTCGGGATGGCAGGAAAGGCTTCCACTGAGCGGAAGTCACTTTGCCGCGGGCCTGCAGCTGCAGGGTTCGGCCTAGTGCGATGCCGCAGTGTGGCTGCCCAGCAGCGTTTCCAGCGGGATCCGCGCGGTGGCGCGTTCGATCTGCGCCGAGATGCCCCTCAGGACGGGAAGGTGGCGGCTCATCGTGGCGGCCTGGCTCGTGGGAAGCACCAGGCCGATCGCGGCGCCGATTCTGCCGGTGTGGAAGACCGGGACGGCGATGGAGCACGAGCCCAGCCGGACTTCCTCGAGCGTAGTGGCGTAGCCCTGCTCCCGGATCTGGGTCAGTTCGGCGGCCAGCTTTCTCGGGTCAACGTGGGTGTGCGCGGTGTGCCGCTCGAGCTGCCGGTTCAGGTAGGCGTCGCGGACCCAATCCTCCTCGAAGGCCAGGAGGACCTTCCCGACGGCGGTCGCGTGCATGGGCAGGCGTCCGCCGACGCGGGAAGCTCGGGGCAGGCGCTTGGAGCCGTAGACGCGGTCGATGTACAGCACCTCGTGGCCGGACCGGACGGCCAGGTGCGCGGTTTCGCCCGTGAGGGAGAAAAGATCCTGGATGTATGGGCGCGCCGCGTCGCGGAGCTGCCGCCCGGTGTTCTGGGCAAGCTCCCAGAGGCGGATGCCCAGCTGATAGCGGCCGTTGGGCTCGCGGGAAAGTAATCCCCAGTCCGTGAGCTCGTTAACAAGCCGGTGGGCGGTGCTCAGGGGCAGCCCGGATTTTTCCGCGATTTCCGTCAGGCTGAGGGCACCCCGGGACTTTTCGAAGGCTTCCAGGATGGAGAGCACCTTCGAGGTCACAGTCCTACCGGGCTCACTGCTGCCGCCAGCCATCAAGGCTCCTCTGAAATATTCGCCCATCGTCGATGGTCGCCGGGACGTCCGATCAGAGTCTAGCCCTCGAGCAGGAGCACACGAGTCCGCCAAAGAGCTGCAGCCGGCCGGTAAGTAGAATCCGGGGAAGTATCTTCCATGGAATCCAAATGCTAATCTTGATCCATGGACACCAGAACTGGCCAGACTGACTTCTATCCCCTCTTCAGCGCACTGACCCGGCTGGAAACCGAGCTGTGGGATGCGGTCGACGCCCGCCTGCGCCAGGAATGCGGACTTCCCCTCGGCAGGTTCGAGGCGATGGTCGTTGTCTCCTCCCTTGGCACGTGCAGGGTGTTCGACATCGCGTCGGCGCTGGCCATAACCGTGGGCGGCGCCAGCAAGCTGGTTGACCGTGTTGAGGCGGCCGGGTACTGCTCGCGGAAGATGAACCCGGACGACCGGCGCTCCTCCCTCCTTGACCTCACGGAAGCGGGGGCCGCGGTGGTCGCTCGGGGACGCGCAGTGATCGAGGCCGAACTCGCGCGCTGGTTCACCCCGGCCCTGAGTCCGCAGGAGACCACCACCCTGCTGGACCTCCTGACACGGGTCCGCAGCGCCCAGCGGCCCTCCGTGGACTCGACGGCGGCCGGTCAGTGAGCGGCGGCACCATGCGGGCCGTGGTGCTGGACGGCCCAGGGCCGGCCGAGGCGCTGGTCATTCGCGACCGACCCATCCCCGTGCCACTGCCGGGCCAGGTGCTCATCCGGGTCCGGGCGTTCGGGCTCAACCGCTCGGAACTGCACACCCGCCTGGGCTTGGCCGAGGGCGTCACGTTCCCGCGCGTGCCCGGAATCGAAGCTGTCGGCGAGGTGGCCGACTCCCCCGGCGGCGAGTTCCGCACCGGGCAGAAGGTCGCCACCCTGATGGGGGGCATGGGCCGCGTGTTCGACGGCGGCTACGCCGAGTACACGTGCGTGCCGGCCCGGCAGGTCATTGCCTTCGAATCAGAGCTGCCCTGGTCCGTCATCGGCGCCGTCCCGGAGATGCTTCAGACCGCCCACGGCTCCCTCACCATTGGCCTGGACATCCAGGCCGGCCAGAGCCTGCTCATCCGCGGCGGAACCTCCTCCGTCGGCATGGCCGCCGCAATACTTGCCAAGCGCCGCGGGCTCACCGTCCTGGCCTCAACGCGTGACGAAGCCAAGCGGGAAGCGCTCGCCTCGATCGGCGTCGACCATGTCCTGATCGACGACGGCGACCTCGCCACTGCCGTGCGCCGCATTGTTCCGGGCGGCGTGGACGCCGCCCTCGAACTCGTCGGCACCCCCACGCTGCCCGACACGTTGCGCGCCACCCGAGTCCACGGCGTCGTCTGCTTCACCGGGATGCTCTCAAACCAGTGGACGGTCCCGGACTTCTATCCGATTGACTACATTCCGCGGGGCGTCCGGCTCACCTCCTACACAGGCGGCGCCCCCGACCTCCCCGGCGGCGTGCTCCAGGAATTCCTGCAGGCCGTCAGTGACGGCACCGCGATGGTACCCATCGGCAAGGTCTACACCCTCGATGACATCGTCCGGGCCCACACGGACATGGAGGAAAACCGCGTCAGCGGCAAACTCGTCGTCACCACGTAAGACCCACAGCCGGCAGCGAATGCCACTTCCCCCAACCCTGTTGCGACGCCCCGCTGATTCGCAACAGTCGCTGGGGGAATACGCGATGCGCAATAATAGTTGAAGCTTCAAGAGAAACTAATTGTGCCCAACACCCCCGAGCAGGAGCATTCATGCGCATCTCCGAGAAGTCCACCGATCCTGACGGCCGCCACCCGGGCACCTCGGCAGTGGCGACGACGGCCGGGTCGTCCGACCCTGCGGCTCCCCTGGTGGTGCTGTTGCACGGCCGGGGCTCAAGCGAGCGCGAGATCATTGCCCTCGCCGACCACCTGCCGCCCGGCCCGGCCTACGCCGCCGTCCGGGCGCCGATCGCAGAGGGCGGCGGCTATGCATGGTTTGCCAACCGTGGCATCGGCCGTCCGGTCGCCGAGTCGCTGACGGCATCCATGGCGTGGTTCCGAACCTGGCTCGATGCCGTCGCCCCCGCAGGCCGGCCGGTCGTGCTCGTCGGCTTCAGCGGGGGTGCAGCATTCGCCGGCGGGCTGGTCCTTGCAGATCCGCAACGATTCTCCGGTGCGGCTATTCTGTACGGCACCTTGCCGTTCGACGCCGGTGTCCCGGTCGCGCCGGCCCGGCTGGCAGGCCTTCCGGTTTTCGTCGCTCAGGGCGATCAGGACAAAGTCATCCCCACGGAACTGCTGGACCGCACCTGGAATTACTTGCTGACGGATTCCGCCGCCCCCGCCTACGCCCGCCGCGACCCCGGAGGGCACCAGATCAGCGGCCAGACGCTCCGTGAACTCGGGGGCTGGATCCACGAGCGACTGTCGTTCCTGGCTCGTCCCGGAGCGGATGAAGGCACCACCGGCGGACGCTGGTCGGCCCTGCCGGACGGCACTCTTCCCCGCAGGGCCGGTCAGCGCCCCACCGTGTCATGGACAATCCCGCAGGAACAGCGCAGTGACAATGCGCCACTGGACCTTCAGGAAAAGTTGTTCGCCAGGATCAGTTCGCTCGCCGGAGTCTCGACTTCGCAGTCCGTTATCTCCGTTCCAGGCGCGCGGGGCCTGATGATAAAGCCTGAACCTGACGCTCCCGAGGATGCGTTCCTGGTCCCCTCAGCCGGGGAGTTTGCCCACCAGCACCCGCCCCACGACGGCTCCCTCCACCTGGCCCTGCCGCCCCAACTGGCCGCGGACGCAATCGCCAAGGGCTGGGCAGTGGCCCACCCGCTGGCCGGCATCCGGCTGGCTCGAGGCATGGTCATGGTCTACGGGCCCCGCGACGAGAATGAGCTGCACGTGGTCGCTGCAATGGTAGAGACCAGTCACGCCTGCGCCACAGGCCCCGACGCCCACAGGTTGTAACGTTCCGGCAGGCCGGCCCCGATCATGCACCCCGGCGTGGCTTGCGAACCCGCGCATGGCGTTTCGCATTGTGCCGCGCCCGAGTGCGCGTGGCAACGTGGCCCAGCTTCGCCTGGAGCAGGAGAAGGCGGGGAACGGCGAAGTAGACGGCAATGGGAACGGCCACAAGAGTGAGCGTAAAAGCACGCAGGATCGGTGGCCACCCCGGCGCCAAAGCGGCCAAAATACTCATCCCGATTGCGGCCAGCGGAAAGATCGCCACCCAGGTGACAGCAGCCCTCACATGGACCGATGCCACACCGACGGTTCGGTGATGATGCCCATCCGTTTCATCGGCCGCTAGCGCCTTACCCTCGTGTTCCACTCAATCTCCAAACGTATGGTTGGAATTGATGCTACTGCGTGCTGTTTCGCGAAAGCAAACAAACGGTTGGAGTTATGATGGGGGCCATGGCCTGGGACACTGATGCGACGCAGAAGAAAATCCTCGATGCCGCAATTACCGAGTTCTCTGATCGTGGCTTCTCCGGTGCGCGCATCCATCAGATTTCGCGGATCTCCGGGTGCAACCGCGAACGGATCTACTTCTACTTTGGCGGCAAGGCCGGACTCTTTGAAGCGGCGCTCACACGCGAACTCGTCACCGCCCTGAACGACCTTCCGGTCGCCGGCATGGGTCCTGGTGCGATCGGAGATTTCGCGGGACGGTACTTTGATTTTTCCAGGAGCCGCCCCAGCCTCGCACGCCTTACCTTTTGGGAGGGGCTTGAGCAGGGACATCCGGTAGGAGCCGAGGCCCGCACCCTCCGCTCGGCGAACAAAGTCACCGAGATCCGGAATGCCCTTCCGGCCTTGAGCGAGGCCGCGGCGGAAGACCTGCTCCTGACCATCGTCACCCTGTGCCACGCCTGGGTCTCGAGCCCGAATGTCCCCCTCGTGATCACCGGACCGCCGGACGCAGAGCGCAGGCGCGCAACCATCGTGCGCACCGGCGAACTGCTCGCTCAAGATGCCGTGGATACGGCCCAGCGGCCGTCATAGGCGCGAATACTCCGTTCCGTTCGAAAAAATAGTTGACGCTTCAACTTTCCTGACGTACATTTAGTTGTAGCTTCAAGCATCACTCCCCCAAGAGAACAGAATCTGATGAAAACCCTCCTGGCCCGCATATTCGGAAAGAAGACACCCATGACGAACCTCACCATCATCGGCAACGGCAACATGGCCCGCGGCATCGCCACCCGAGCACTCGCCGGCGGCCTGACCGTGGAAATCCTCGGACAGGACATCACCAAAGCGCAGGAACTGGCCGCCGAACTCGGCGCCGGAGTCACCTTCGGGACCACCGCCGAGGCCCCGCAGGGCGCCATCGTGGTCCTCGCTGTCCCGTTCGACGCCGCCAAGAACGTCGTCAGCGCCTACGGCGAGGCCCTGACCGGCAAGACCATCGTCGACATCACCAACCCGGTGAACTTCGAGACCTTTGACTCCCTGGTCGTCGAGCCCGGCACCTCCGCCGCCGAAGAAATCGCGCAGCTTGCCCCCGCAGGCGCCAACGTGGTCAAGGCGTTCAACACCACCTTCGCCGGCACCCTCGTCGCCGGAGAGTCAGGCGGACAGCCCCTGGACGTCTTCATCGCCGGCGACAACGCGGACGCCACCGCCGCCGTGAGCAGCTTCGTCAGCGCCGGCGGCATGCGCCCCCTGGTGGTCGGTCCGCTCAAGCGCTCCCGGGAACTCGAAGGCTTCCAGTTCGTCCTCATGACCATGCAGGCCAACCCCGAGTTCGCCGACTTCAACTGGGACACCGGACTTCAGGTCACCAAGTAACCCGGCGTGCGATAGGCGACAAAAATATACGCAAGAGCACGACGGCGGGCCGGATCCGCCGTCGTGCTCTTGTTTGCCTCGGCGGCAGGCCTCCGGTTCAACGCTTCTTGCCCCCGACGCCCGGCACGGACGCGACCTGCTTCATCCACGCCGCGATCTGGCGTTCGTCGACGTCGTCCATGGATTCGAGTTCCACACCCCGAGTCGACTTGCCCATCCCCACCGGTGTCACCGGAGGTACAGGCTCGAGCGCTGCGCCATTCACAAACATGAGCTTGACATGGCCAGCAAAGCCGCCGCAGCTGAAGCACCACCCGTCGCCGACTCCGTAGTAGGACATGCCCCACTTCACTGAGCGCCGGAGGCCGGGCAGTGTCTTTGCCGCCAAAGCATCGACCGTTTCGGCGATGCCCCGCTGCGGCTGTGGCAGGCTGACGATATATGCAAAGACCGGCTTGTCGCCGACCGCCGCTTTCGCCGGGCTTGCCCTGCCGGTCATGGATTCCGGCAGAGTTGGGGCGACGTCAACACGCGCACCGGTGCGCGTTGCCGGCTTTTGGGCTTCCCTCTTACCGATCTCCCCGCTGGTCATGGAGGGTATTATTCCTCACCCATCGCCAGACGGAACCACAACCGTTTTCTCGCGAGCCGTATCGGGCTCTTCGGGGACGTCTCTACCTGTCCGCAGTTATCGATTCCAGGACGGCCTGGAATGCTGGACTTACTCGTATCCCCAGGCCACCATCGTCTCCCGGTGCAGGGAGGGTTTCGAGTTTTTCGAGTTCCAGCCCGCGAAGGTTCGCAATCCCCTGGGTTCTGAGGGCTTCGAACCCGCCGAACTTGTTTGCGTTGTTGTGACTGAAAACGGTAACCGTGTCCGGGAGGTCGAGCGCGACCATCTCGACGATGCCCGGCGCGAACTCCCTGTGCGGGTAGCCGTCGATCCCTGGCATGCTCGCCTCATCATAAAGGCGTGCGAAAGTCTGCCTCGCTACATCGGCAGGGGCAAGGATGTCTAACGGATCGGGTGCGTCGAAGCTCGCCAGAACGCGTTGAAGATGTTCGCGTATCAGGTCCCGCCACGCAGAGGGCGGCTGGTCACCACAAGCGGCGGCCACGTTCCAAAATCCGAATTCACGCCCGGAGTCATCGACAGCGTGACCGGGCTGAACATGGACTTCGAGTCCCATCTCGGCGAAAACTTCGCGCGTGATCGTTCCGAAATGGTTAGCGCCTGAAATCGTGAAGAACGTGAGGTGCGAATCAGGCGGTTCCGGTTCGGGAGACTTCTTCCTGAAGATGCCCACAATGACCCGCTTTCGTTGTGGCGGTCGATCGATTCAAGTCGACACTGCCCGGCCTGGGAGTTTCTGCTGCCGTCAGTGGGTCCACAGGCTGAGCGCCCGGTGAACCCGATTCCGATTCTGTCGCAGTCCGATGGGAACCCAGGTTGCGACCCGCCCGGTAGAGACCTCCAGCCGGAACAGGCGGCATTGCTTTAGGGGCGGGTCCGGCACACCCAAGTCATGTCCAGGGTTCCGGCCGGGAATCCAGACGTGCCCACGTATCGAGACCGAGATTCGCGTCCATCGCACTGCCCGTAAGCCGACCGGTCTGCACAGCATGTGTATGGTGCTGATATGGCTTCTCCGCAGACGCTGAGTGAGCCCGAGCGCCGCGTCGTCGCGACTTGGGCCGCAGACTGCGCTGAGCGGGTTGTGGCTTTATTTGAGGCCGAGGCGCCGGCAGATGATCGCCCCCGCGACGCCATCGCCCGGGCGCGGGCCTTCGCCCGCGGTGAACTCAGTGCCGCCGACGAGATCCGCCGGCGGTTTGTGGCCGGCCGTGCCGCACGCGAGGTGACCAGCCCTGCTGCGGTGGCTGCCGCCCGGTCCGCCACGCAAGCCGCCGCCGTCGCCCACATGGGCGCGCACGCCCTGGGGGCAGCCGCGTATGCCGCGAAAGCGGCCGGACTGGCCGCGCCCGGTCGGCCCCAGACGATCGACGACGAGATCCACTGGCAACTCGAGCACATGAGCGCCGAAGCCCGGTCCGCGCTCCGGCGCCTGCCACCGCTGGGCGCGAATCCCGCCGGTCCGCTGGGGCCAGGACTTCTCGCATCCGGAATCCTCGCCTCGATCATCCGCACGATCCAGGCCGACTTGGCCCGCCCCGACCAGCCTGCCTCCTCCAGTTGAATCTGCCGCCCGCAAGCCGGTCCCCCACCGCGACACCATCCGCCCGGACTGGTTCTGCCAGAAAATCCGATACAGCTACTGGATTCCTGGAAGCCAGCAGCTTGGCCCACGTGCCCGGGTGAGGAGACCGCCGGCGACCAGCCGCCGGAGACGGTGGTCGAGGATGCCATCACCTGCTACGATCCCCAGAATCCCCACGACCGCATGCCAGTCGCAATCACTCAGGAGGTTCGCGGTGCCGGACACCACCTGCCACATGTCGATCTCGCTGGATGGCTTCGTCGCCGGGCCGGACCAGAGCCGCGAGAACCCCCTGGGCAAGCGGGGGCTGGAGCTGCACCGCTGGCACATCGGCGACCCGCGGGCCAACGATGCCGACAAGGTCGCGAACGAGTGGCTCATGCGCCCACGGGGTGCGTATGTGATGGGGCGGAACATGTTCGGCCCGGTCCGAGGGGACTGGGATGAGGAATGGGCCGGGTGGTGGGGAGCCGAACCGCCGTACCACGCGCCGGTGTTCGTGCTGACCCATCACGGACACGACCCGATCCAGATGGACGGCGGGACGACCTTCCACTTCGTCACCGAGGGCTTCGACGCGGCCTACTCCGCAGCCTGCCAGGCCGCCGGGGACAAGGGCGTGGACATCGCCGGTGGGGCCTCGACCGTCCGGCAGGCACTGATCGCCGGCGTGATCGACGAGCTCACCCTCGACATCGCACCGGTCCTGCTCGGTTCGGGCGAACGTATTTTCGACGGGGTTGAATCCTTCGGCTTCGAGCCCGCCGAGGTGCTCCACTCACCGCTGGCCACCCACATCCGCTATCGCCCCGTCGGCTGACTCCGAACTGGGATCCGGCCCGCTCCGGCCCAGGTACAACCCGGTCTGAAGCCCAGGGTGTGCACATTGCGCACACCCTCCTTTTGCCCACTTCGGAGCCCCCCACCCAGGGGCCACATATGCCTGAGACCACTCCCAACGGCCAATAAGCTCGTCCAGCGACGGTAATCCGACCTCCCCGATCGGTGTGACGGGTCTCCCCCCGGTGCGAGAATGTCTGCATGCTCACCTTCCTGGAGACTGAACGACTTCTGCTCCGGCAGTTCACCCCCGACGATGCGGAGCTACTCGTGGAACTGGACAGCGATCCGCGCGTGATGCGGTACATCACCGGCGGTATCCCCACCCCCCGGGGCGAGATAGAAGGCGATTTCCTCCCGGCATTCCTCGACTACTACCAGCGCTTTCCCGGCTACGGGTTCTGGGCCGCGATCGAGAAGACGACCGGGGAATTCCTCGGCTGGTTCCACTTCCGGCCAGGCCCCGACGATCCACAAGATCAGCCGGAACTGGGCTACCGGTTGCGCCACGCGGCCTGGGGAAAGGGGCACGCGACGGAGGGATCGCGGGCGCTGATCGCCAAGGGGTTCACCGAGTTCGGGGTGCAACGGGTTGTAGCCTCGACCATGGCAGTCAACACGGCCTCCCGAAGGGTGATGGAGAAATCCGGGATGCGCCTCGTACGGGCCTTCGTCGCGGACTGGCCGGTGTCCGTTCCGGGCGAAGAGCGCGGCGACGTCGAGTACGCGATCACCCGAGATGAATGGGAGACTGACGATTCCCGCCTTCGTCCCCAGTGACCCGCCCGTATCCGCGCGCGGCCAAGGTTGCCCTTCAGCAGCTTCAGTGCCCCCCGCGCGGAAACCAGTTCGAAGGCTTCGATGCTTCCGTCGCGGTCCTCGCCAGCCAAGCATGCGCACAACTGCGTGAGTTCATCCAATCCCGGCTGCTGCACGGCGTAAGCGGCCGCAGCGGTGACGATGCCGCTCTCCGAGCTGGACTCGCCTCATCGATGCTGGTCGGTATCGTCACCAGCAGGCGGATCATCGGTGTGCCTGTGTTGGTCGACGCGGACATAGAGAAGCTGGTGGCGACCGTGGCTCCGGCGATCCAACAGATCCTGGTTGGCGCACCCTCCCAGACCGGCAGGATCGGGAAGGGCACCGGCGCGTGACTGCCATTGAAAGTCATGTCACATAGGACTCGTGGGCTGCATGAACTCGCGTCAGCTGAAATAGGCAGGTAGGTGCCCAGCCACCAGCAGCGGCATAAGATGCATACGGGTATGGACAATGTCCACGCTATCTTTGGCCGGACAAAGGTCCGCCAGCCCCTCCCGGCCACACGCCAATTCGAAGTCATGGTGTCCTGACTGCGCTGACCCTACACCGCCGGGGAGTACGCGGACCTCCGCGCCCTCCCGGAAAACTTGACAGCGACCGATCAACGTTGACGCACGGACTCACGAACACGGGCAAGCGCCCCGCAGGCGCGCACTGGTCCCGTTCCTCTGCGGCTTCCCACCGGCTGTCACCATCACCGATCAGGACCCCTATGCGGAGATTGCATGTTTCCTGAAGATCCATCGCGGGAATGTGGCCCGAATATTCAAATGAACGCGCGCACCTAACGGTTCACTTGACAATATTTCTGAGTCAACTCAAAATTGAGTAGGCTCATGTTTAACCCACCGTACGTCATAGAGGAGCAGCACGCCATGAGGGCATTCGTCGTCACCAAGTACAAGGAGCCGCTTCGCTCAGCAGACGTCCCGGAGCCGACCGTCGGCGACCGCGATGTGCTGGTCCAGGTCCAGGCAGCTGGCCTCAACCAATTGGACGAGAAGATCCGCCTGGGTGAGTTCAAGCAGATCCTCCCGTACAAGCTCCAGCTGATCCTTGGCAACGATGTCGCCGGCACAGTCATCCGTGTCGGGGCGAAGGTGCGCGGCTTCAAACCCGGTGACGAGGTCTACGCCCGCCCCGACAAAGACCGCATCGGCACGTTCGCCGAGCGCATCGCCATCACCGAGGCCGATCTGGCACTGAAACCCGCATCTATCAGCATGGAGGAGGCCGGCTCACTACCGCTGGTTGCACTTACGGCGTGGCAGGCCCTCGTTGAGCAAGGCAACGTACGTCCGGGGCAGAAGGTCCTCATCCACGCCGGAGCCGGCGGGGTCGGGTCGATCGCGATCCAACTCGCCAAGCACCTCGGCGCCACCGTCGCGACCACCGCCAGTGCCTCCAACGCCGACTTCGTGCGCGATCTCGGCGCGGACACTGTGATCGACTACCGTACGCAGGACTTCGAACAGCTCCTCACCGGGTACGATCTGGTGCTCGACAGCCTCGGCGGGGAGAACCTCGCGAAGTCACTGCGCATCCTCAAGCCAGCCGGGAAGGCGATCGGAATCGCCGGCCCGCCGGACCCGGCGTTCGCGCGCAAAGCCGGTCTTAACCCTGTGCTGCGCCTTGCCATCGCGGGGCTCAGCAGCAGGATCCGGCGGCAGGCGAAGAAGCTCGGCGTCAGCTACGAGTTCCTCTTCATGCGCGCCAGCGGCGACCAGTTGCGCCAGATCACCGCCCTGGTTGACGACGGCGTGCTGCGCCCGGTCGTTGGGCAGGTCTTCGACTTCGCCCAGACCCCACAGGCGCTCGAGTCGCTGGCCAAGGGTGGCCTCCGCGGCAAAGCCGTCGTCACACTTCCCTCCTGAGCCGCCGGCAGCCATTCACCTCACAGACCACCCAGGAGGACTACCAGCATGAGCAGCTTTGACACCCCGAACGGCTCTGTCGTCACCTCGTACGCGAAGGCCGCCACACGCTCCATCACTTCAGGTGGCGTCACCTACGCCTACCGCGAGCTGGGGCCCAAGACCGGCATCCCCGTCGTATTCTTCGTGCACCTTGCCGCGACCCTGGACAACTGGGACCCGCGCATCATCGAGCCCATCGCGAAGAACCGCCACGTCATCACCTTCGACCAGCGCGGTGTCGGCGCCTCCACCGGGCAGGTTCCCGACAGCGTCGAGGCGATGGCCGACGACGCCCACACCTTCATCAAGGCCCTCGGGTTCGACCAGGTCGACGTCTTCTCCTTCTCAATGGGCGGCATGATCGCCCAGGACCTGGTCCTCAAGCATCCCGACCTCGTCCGCAAGCTCGTGCTGGCTGGTACCGGGCCGCGGGGCGGCAAGGACATCGACAAGGTCGTCGGCACCACCTACTGGGACGTCCTCCGCGCGACCCTGACACGCTCGGACCCGAAGGAGTTCCTGTTCTTTAACCGCAACGCGACCGGCAAACCGGCCGCGAAGGCGTTCATCAGGCGCTTGCAGGAGCGCACTGTCGACCGCGACAAGCCGATCAGCACCAAAGCCTTCCAGACTCAGCTGAAGGCAATCCGGAAGTTCGGCCGCTCCGCGCCGTCGGACCTGTCAAGGCTCACCCACCCCACCCTCATCGCCAACGGCGACAACGACCGCATGGTGCCGTCGGTCCTGTCCGGGGACCTACACCGGCGCATCAAGGGATCCGAGCTGGTTATCTACCCCGACTCGGGCCACGGCGGAATCTTCCAGTTGCACGACAGGTTCTCCCCCGTCGCCGTAGAATTCCTCGCCCACTGACCAGCACGTACCTGACACGATCCCGCTAACAGAGCAGAGAGTCACTGTGGCTGTGCCCGCCCGTGAATACGGGCGGGCACAGCCATTGGCGTGGCGCCCCGTCGCGCTGGCCAGCTCGAACAGGACACCTACAAACGCGTCAGCAGAGTGATCAAAAGTATCGCCACCCCTGACGCGGCCCCTGGCTGGTGACTACCCCGGCGTGCCAGGCCAACCGACGATCCACCGTTATCCAGACACTCCCTGCGGCGGGAGTGGTGCCACCGCGCTCACTTTTGGTGAACGCGGTGGCACCGGTTGTTCCCTTATGCCTTCGTCGCCGCCAACCGCGGGTAGACCGCTTCGAGCGGTGCACTGAGTCCGGCCTTTAGCTGGACAGACGTGTCGTCGGCGAGGACCTCGTACTGCCCTGCCTCGGTGGCGTCGAACACGGTGCGCACCAGCACGGCCGGGTCGAGCTTCGGGTCGGTGGCGTGCGCGGCCATCGCGGTGTCGACGTATGCGACATGGACGCCGACGACGTGCACGCCGGCGGGGGCGAGTTCGAGGCGGAGGGAGTTAGTCGCGGACCAGAGGGCGGCTTTGGTGGCGCTGTAGATGCCGGCGACGGCGTACCAGCTCAGGGCCGAGTGGATGTCGATGATCATCGCTCCGTCCTTCACCGACAAGACCGGAGCGAACGCGCGGGCGACGAAGAGAGGCCCGAGAAAGTTCGTCTCGACGTTCCTGCGGATCTCCTCGTCCGTGTGGGTGAGGATCCCGGCACTGGAGACCGACGCGCCGGCGTTGTTGATCAGCACGGTCACATCCGGTGCCGCCTCGACCGCCGCCTGGATGGAGGCGGAGTCGGTGACGTCCAAGGCGAGCGGAACGATGCGCTCGTCGTTCCAAGTGCGGGGGGTGCGGGCGGAGGCATAAACCTTTGCAGCTCCCCGCGCGAGTGCTTCGTGCACGAACTGCGTGCCGATTCCGCCGTTGGCTCCGGTGACGAGGACGACTGCTCCGTTGAGTGAGGGCATGACTGTTTCTTCTTTCTGATCGGTACGGGGTATGTAAGGTCGGCGGCGGACGGCCCGCGGCAGACGATTAGGCGTGTGCCAGGGCCGGATAGTCGGTGTACCCGGCCGCGCCGCCGCCATACAGGGTTGCCGGGTCCACCTCATTCAGTGGCGCACCAGTGCGCAGTCGCTCAACAATGTCGGGGTTCGCCAGGGCGAAGCGGCCCAGCGGCGCGATATCCGCGAGCCCGGCGTCGATGTCGTCGACAATCTGCTCACGGTCGCGCCCATAGCGGACGACGAGGATGGCCGCAGGCCACGCGTCGCGGAAGGACCGCAGCAGTTCGTCGTCACCGAGGTGGTGTACGTGCAGGTACGCAACGTCCAGTGCGGCGAGTTCGCCGACCAGGTGGCGGTACTGAGTCCGGACGTCGGCGGGATCCCCTTCATTGATTCCGCCCAGCGGGAACGCCGGTGAGATGCGGATGCCGGTCCGGTCTGCCCCGATCTCCTCGGCCACCGCGCGGGCGACCGCGACGACGAACCGGGACCGGTTCTCCACGGATCCGCCGTACTCGTCCGTGCGGTGGTTCGAGTTTGGCGAGAGGAACTGGTGGAGCAGGTACCCGTTCGCGCTGTGGATCTCCACGCCGTCCGCTCCCGCTGCGATAGCGGAGGCTGCGGCGTGGCGGAACCCGGCGATGGTGGCCTGGATGTCTTCGGCAGTCAGCTCACGCGGCACCGGCGTCTTCTGCGGGCCCGTTGGAGTGAACATGTCCTGCTCGGCCGAGATCGCCGACGGGCCCACGGGCTGACGGTGGTGCGGGGTGTTATCCGGGTGCGACATCCGGCCGACGTGCATCAGTTGGATGAACAGGGCCCCGCCGCCTGCATGCACCGTGTCGGCGATCTTTCTCCATCCCTCGATGTGTTCAGGAGTGTAGATGCCGGGGGTGTTCAGATAGCCCTGGCCATCCTCGGACGGCTGCGTGCCCTCGGTGATGATCAGCCCGAGCGAGGCGCGTTGGCCGTAGTACTCCGCGGCCAGTTCCCCGGGGGTGCCATCAGGGTTTGCGCGGCTCCGGGTCAGCGGGGCCAGCGCGAGCCGGTGCGGCAGCTCCACATTGCCGAGGGTGAAGGGTTGCCAGAGGGAGGAAGTCATGTGTGCGGTCCTTTGCGTCGCGGGGTAATAGCGCCACCACTCTGCCGGGGCGGAACACTGGGGTTCGGCCCTTGCGTGGGAGAATGAACGAAGGAACATTCGAACCCACACAGTAGTGACTACACTCATAACTGAGTGCAGTCAGAATCTATTCCGGAGGATCCATCACCATGTCTCTCGCCTCCCAGCCGGTCGGACGGCGCGAGCGGAACAAGCAGCAGAAGCTGGACCGCATCACGGCCGCGGCAAGCGAACTGCTGGCCGAGCACGGCATCGAGGATGTCACGACCCAGCAGATCGCCGACAAGGCGGACATAGGCACCGGGACCCTGTTCCTTTACGCGAAGACCAAAGGCGAACTCCTCCTCCTCGTGCAGAACGCACACTACGCCGAAGCGCTTCAGCAAGGTCGGGCTGATGCCGAAACCACCCCGGATACCCTCGATGCGGTGCTGGCAATCGTACGGCCGATCGTGGAATGCAACCGCGTCCAGGTCGACAACGGACGCACGTACCTGCGGGAAATGGTCTTCGGTGATCCCGCGGAGCCCCGTCACGCTGAGGCCCTCTCCATCGTCGCGCAGACCGAGGAGGCCATCGCTGCCGTCCTGGGCAGGCAGGAGCTGCCTCGTGCGCAGGATGCCGCTACGACGGCCCGCATCGTCACCGCCATCATGTTCCTCAGCATGGCAGCGACCGTGAACGCCGCATTGAGCATCGACGAGATCGTTCAGGACATCCGGACCCAGGTCGGCGTACTGCTGTCTCGCTGACACAATCAAGTGCTCGCACTAACGCCCGGTGTCCACCAATTGCCTGGGGTCGTGGATCGGCAGAAGAACGGCCACCGCTACTGCACTGAATGCGCAGCCTGACTCCCTCACCAGACGAGGGGGCACCGTGCGGTCCCAGGCAAAGGATTTTGAACGCCGGACTTCAAGTTAGGCGTTCCCCTCAGCCCCGCAAACCCGCCGGATCTTCTGTGTGCTGGAGCCGGGAGCGCGGTTCGCGGCATTCCGGGTTTTTAAGTCCTCCCGGGCAGCAGGTGGGGTCCCATCCGATCGGTCCGGGTCGCCATGAGTGCGTCGGTAAGCCGCCGGACGTCCCTTGCCCGCACTTCGCCTGTGGGTGGCACGGTGCAGGACTCGCTGGTGCAGGTCAGCAGCGCTGCCGTGACCTCCGCGATCAGAGCCGGGGATGGGCTAAACCGGTATCCGCCGTCGGCAGGGTCGTTAGAAGAATTCAGCGCCCTGGTGATGAACACGGCGGCCTGCGTCCTGCTCGCCATGCCGAGTTTCCTCAGAATGGTTGAGGTCAGATTCTTCACGGTCTTTTCCGCCAGCGACATTTCCTGGCTGATCTGGCGGTTGGTCAGCCCTCTCCCCAGTCGGATGGCGGTATTCATTTCCTGTCTCGTAAGGGTCAGAAGTCTCCTATCCAGGGACTGGGTTGCGGGCCCGACGAGCGGGGTAACGAGCGCGGTCCGGAACCGGCCGCTGTACGCGGTGTGCCCGGCCAGGGCACGGCGGATGAGCCTGAGCTGTTCGCAGCTGCCGTCCTGTTTGGACAGGCACCCCCATGCGCCGGCCAGAATCGAGTCGATCAGCACGACTTCGTTGGCATCTCCGGTCATCAGGAGGCACCGGATGGTCGGGTCCGCCGCAGCGATGGCCCGGCACACGTCGGCACCTGAACCGTCGGGGAGATCATCGTCAAGGATGACCAGCTCCGGGCGGAGGGCAGGGATTCGCCGGAACGCCCGGTGCGCGGATCCTGATTCTCCGGCGATGCTGAGACCTTCGGACTCCAGCAGATGGCGCAGGCCCCGTCTCACGACCTCGTGGTCGTCCAGCAGATAGACGCCCCGGCCGGCCAAAGGGGGCGGCGGGTGGATTTCCGGTTCAGCCATCATCGCCATTACGTTCCTTCGCTTTTAAGGCACCGAAGGCGTGCTGGATGATCCCGTCCGGTCCCCATCCAGCGTGCATCCATGCGCACACTGCCCGACAGGCCCCACACTAAACCGATAGTGCCGACCCAACAAGGGCCCGCGGGGGTGGATCCGTGGCTTTTCTGAACGTGTTCTGCAGACAACCGGTGTCGTAACCTCAGACCGCCACTAGAGCTCCGTCGGGGAGTATGGCCCAGAGCACGCTCGGGCGGCGTCGGGCGCTCTTGGACGCTGCGCGCTTCTCCGATGGCGCTCATGATCCCGTGGTTCGAACGTGTCGGCCGAGGATTTCGGCGCGTTTCCTGACCGCGCTAACGTAATCGGTGAAAGCCTGCTGCGTGTCGGACGCAAACTCCCGGAGCAGCAGCCCGCAAAGCGGGCCAGTGAACTCTTCTCTTACGAGCAGGTGCGTCATGCCGCCCACCGGTTCAAGCGTGAAGGTGCGCACCCCGGTGAGCAGGCCCAGAGGCAGGCCCTGGGTCCAGGTCATCACCTCGCCGGGCATCTGCTGGACGCGCAGCCGGAAGGTGCGCTCCCCTCCGGTGTGGGTTCGGATTCTGATGGTGCCACCGTTGCGCAACTCGCCCCTGATGTGCGTGATGCCGGATTCCCAGACGGTGAAGTTCCGTGCATCGGTAATGACGTCCCAGACGGTGGAGCTTCGGGCTTTGATCAGTGTCTCGGCCCCGACCGAGTGCCTGGCCATGCTGTGACCCTGGCCGAGAGGGCGCCGGGTTGTGGGCACCTGGTCTGTAGACATCAGCCCGCAACCCAAGGCATTGGCCGCGGGACCGGACCGCCGACGCGACCAGCCAGGCATCGGCAGGCTCCACGGCCGATAGCGCCGGCAAGGGACAGCGCCGCGTTCTGGACGGCCATGACACCGCAGCCCTCCGCGGCCGGCAGATCGTGCATCACCAGAACAACGCTCCCTACTGATTCTTCAGACAAGGGGTTCTCCTTTTCTAAACGGAGTGACAGCCGGATAGTAGCCCGGCTTCCTGTGGGCAGCCAGAGAGTCCACTGATCGGGTTATGCCTCGCAGCCTCGGCCGGTCCGACCCGCCTGCGGGAACGCCCCCGACGGCTGACAACCGGCCACCGTGCCGCCCAATGGCATGGAGCGACAGTCTGGCGGTTGCGCAGAAGGACACCGCACCCTGGTCGAGGACTAAGACACCACCTCGTCCATGGTCATTGCATCTGCTGCCAAGCGGTACTGGGTCGATGGCGCTCTCAGACCAGAGCCTTGGTCTTGATTCTTTCGAATTCATCAGCGCTGATAGTTCCGGAGTCCCGAAGAGCCGTGGCTTTGGAGATCTCGTCGCTCGGACTCGGTGCAGCGACGCTGCGGATGTAAGCATCCGAGGCCTCCCGGTTCTCCTGGGCCCGTGCCATGGACCGCTCCGTCATGCCCTTACCGCGGGCAATCACGTAGACCAGCACACCCAACAACGGCACGAAGACCAGGAAGAGGATCCAGACAGCTTTCCACCAGCCGCTCAGCGTGTCGTCGCGGAACAAGTCGCCGATGACGGCGAACAACGCCCAGAGGAAGGCGATGAACGCGTAAACGAGGAAAAACCACCAGAAAATATCCCAAAAGTTTTCCCAGAAACTCATATCAACTTCCCTGCTTTCTGTAGGAGCGGAGTGGGTCGGGAATGCAGCCGGGCAGGACTGAGGCTAGCTGCAGACCTGCCCGGAGGGGCCTTGAGATCAGCATTTAGTCGCCGTTTGGAGGTCACTGACCGCGGCCTGGACGTTGGCGGCGTCGTCCCGCAGGGAGGCGGCCGCCTGAGTAAGGGTGGCATCATCCGGGACGGCTCTGACGGCTGCGTCGAACTTGTTTTCGGCCGTCTTAACTGCGTCCATTTCGTCTTTGGCTACATCCTGGCTGGCCTTGACCAGGTCGTCGTAGGTCTTCGCGACCTGTTCCCGTGCCGATTTGATCTGTTCTATCGTGGCACCAGGTTTAAGTGTCTGTTTGAAATTTATCAGGGATCCGGCGAAGGCACTGGCAGCAGCGCAGGCCTGCGAAACGTTCTTCTCCGCTCTGGCGCTGCTGACACTGGTGCCGGGGCTGGACGTGCCGCAACCCGTGAGCAGTACGATGGCTGCCCCGGCTGCGATCGATCCGGCGAGGATCGGGTGGTCTGGACACTGGAGGCCCCTTTTCCGAAATGGAATGCGGCAGGGAACCCTGCCGCACGCAAGTCCGACCATTGTCTACCCGTAACGCGGGCGTGGGCCTCATCCGGGGAAGGTGATACGTAGCGGCAGAACCACGAGTTCACCGGACTCGAGATTGCCTCCACTACCAACCGGATTGAAGGCGGCACGAACGCCCAACTCAGACTGATGCTCCACAGCCACCGGGGCATGAGCGAAGAGCACCAAAAGCGAGCCATCCCGAGGTAGGACTCGAACTGCATTCCCTCCATTCCGTCCCGGCAGCTGAGCACCAGTCCCGGAGTCACCGCCACGGGGCAGGTGCCGGGAGATCCGACGGCACCGGAGGGCTAGGACTCATGGCGCAGACTAACGGAGAAGCAGGTCCCAGCCGTCGGGTCTGGTTAGGGTGGAGGATGACCGGAGAACCGAACACCTGGCACGACAAGCACAAGGCTTCCCTCACCCGCGGGCAGCAGGCCGCGGACTTCATGCGAAACGGGATGGGGAGCTGGCCTTTCGTGGGAGGTTTCATCGCCTTCATGCTGGTCTGGGCCGCCGTCAACACCTGGGCGCTGGCGACCCATGCCTGGGATCCGTACCCCTACATCCTTCTTAACCTCTTTCTGTCCATGCTGGCCGGTCTGCAAGGAGCAATTCTGCTCATCGCCGCCAAACGCCAGGATGCCATCGCCGGGGCCATGGCCCAGCATGACTACACTACGAACCTGAAGTCCAAGGAAGAGATCGATCTCCTGATGGACATTAACCGCCAGCAGTTGGAGATTCTCCGCGAACTTCAGCAACTCACAGAACACGGACCAAACGAAAGCAGCCTTTCAACTAGCGCCCGCCCGGCCTAAAAGATGAACCGATACCGGCAGCCGGCAACCCTGGCTAACGGCTCAGGCGTTCCGCAAAGAGGTGCCCCGTAAAACGGCAGCGAAGCCTCCCGTAAGCGGGCCCCCGACGTGCCACACCTCGGGCAGTGACCTGCGGTGCCGTTGTCATGAGTTGCCTGATGGGGCACTCACAGAGTGCGCCAAGGCAGCGCGCGTATGAAAAATTTCGTTGTTCGACAACCCCGGTTGGCGGGCGGATACTGAAGAACCATGAAGCCTACCCAAAGCGGGTTGCGCATCCAGCTTCTCGGCTCGTTCATCGTGTACGTCAACGGGAACGCCGTCGAGAACAGCCACTGGCGGCTGCAGAAGGCAAAGGCCGTGGTGGCAATGCTGGCGCTGGCGCGTGGTCAGCGTAACCGTCGCGAGCAGGTACTGGACCGCCTGTGGCCTGACATGGAGCCGGTGGCCGCCGCACGGAATCTGCATCAGACCCTGTACGTCGCTCGCCGTGCGCTCGCTAGCGCTGGAGCCGGCAACGACGGGCTGCTCGCCATCCGCGGTGAAGTGGTCGTGCTGGATGACACTGGCCCGGTCGATGTCGATGTCCTGCAGTTCGAGCGTTCGGCCGTGGCAGCGTTGGCTGCAGGTGTCGAGGCCGGCCTGCGCGATGCGGCCGACTTGTACACTGGTGATCTTTTGCCGGAACTGCCGGATGCGGACTGGCTGACGACACGCCGCGATGAGCTCCGGGAAATCCATCGCGAGGTACTGGTGAAACTGGCGTCCACGGTGGCGCAACGCGCACCGGAGGAAGCGTTGGTCATCCTCACCCATGCGCTCGAATCCGATCCCGTTCACGAGGGAGCCGTGCGCGCGCAGATGGTGGTGCTGGCTGGGATGGGCCGGCGGTCGGAAGCATTGGCACGATATGAGCGGCTGGTCGACGAGCTCCTCGACGCGTTCGGGACCGACCCGGACACCCGGACGGTGGAACTGTTTCGCGAATTGTTGACCGGCTCGCCGCCCGAGGAACGCCTCCACCAGCCCGCCGGAGTGACCGGCAAAGACGATGCCATCGGCTATCTGCCATCCCCGTTGACAAGCTTCATCGGGCGCGAGCGTGAGCTCGTTGACGTCGAGCGGCTGATGGGCCATGCTCGCCTGCTCACCCTCACCGGGGCTGGCGGCAGCGGCAAGACCAGACTGGCCTTGGAGGCCGCGAAGACAGTTCGTCCTGAGTACGTGGACGGAGTCTGGTTCGTTGACCTCGCGGCCGTTGGGGAGTCGCTGCTGGTGGCCGATGCCGTAGCCGAGGTTCTCGGGTTGGATTCCGGCGCTGCACCAAGCCGCGTGCAAGCGCTGGTCGACCAACTGCGGCGACGCTCGCTGCTCCTCGTGCTGGACAACTGCGAACACTTGCTCGCGGCCTGTGCGCAACTCGTCGTCGCGCTACTTGACGGATCCTCTGGGGTTAAAGTGCTGGCCACCAGCCGGGAGCCACTCCATGCCGACGGGGAGTACACCTACAGGGTGCCGTCATTGCCCCTGCCCTCGCCCCTGCCGACTGACGCTCTCGATCTGGCCGTGCTGGGCCGTCTGCCCTCTGTCCGGCTTTTTGTTGAGCGGGCAGCGCAGGTCCGGCCGGGTTTCGCGCTCGACGCCGACAACGCGCAGGGGGTGACAGAGTTGTGCCGACGGCTCGACGGGATGCCGCTGGCCCTCGAATTGGCCGCGGCCAGGACGGCCGTACTCGAACCCGCCGAGATCGTCCAGAGATTGGGCGATGCTTTGTCCATGCTCGGCGGGGGAACCAGCGGCGTCACACGGCACCAGACGCTGCGTGGCACCTTGGAATGGAGCCACGAACTGCTCACCAAACCGGAGCAGGTTCTGCTGCGCCGGCTGTCTGTGTTCGCGGGTGGTTTCACCCTCGAGGCTGTGGCAGCAGTCTGCGCTGACGCGCCCCTCCAGCAGATCGAACTGCTCGACCTGTTGGCCAAGCTGGTGGACAAGTCTTTGGTGGTCACCGAAAGGAGGGGCGCCGGGACCCGATACCGGCAATTGGAGACGGTCCGCCAGTTTGGCCAAGAGAATCTCGATCATGCAGGTGAGGCGGCTCAACTGGCGGCTGCGCATTGCGCCTACTTCCTTGCCGTCGCCGAATCCCACAATCCCGAACGGGCCACCGGGGTGGTCATCGAACAGCCGAAGTTGCTCGACCGCGAGCACGACAACCTGCGCGCTGCGTTGCGCTGGTCGTGCGCCCACGAGCCCGGGACCGCGCTCCGGCTCGCGGCCAGCCTGTGGCGGTTCTGGTTCCTCCGCGGTCACGCGGTCGAGGGAGCACGTTGGGTGGAGCGTGCCTTGGCGGTGGCTCCCGACTCGACCCGGCCTCGCGCGGCTGCCCTGATCGGCCTGACCGGGCTGGACAGCCGGCAGGGCCGTGGCGATCGGCATCGGGCGCTCGGCGCGGAGGCCCTGGCAATAATGCGGGAGATCGGCAACCCCGACGAGGTGACGATGGCCCGGCTCATTGAGACCTCGCTCGCCTGGAGCACTTTCGACCTGGACGAGGCCGAACAGCTGGCGGCCGACGTGCACACCGAGGCAGTCGAGGGTGGCAGACCCGAACATTGCGCTGCCAGCAGTTGGCTGCTCGGCCAGTGCGCGTTGTCCCGGGAGGACGGACCACTCGCCGCCCGTCACCTAAACACCTGCCTGAGCGAACTCGCGCAGTCTGATACCAGCACTCCACCCTTCCTGCCGGTGATCACGCCCAGCCTGCAACTGGTCCCGATCGCCGGACGGTTGGTGCCCTGCGTCGAGGAAACCCTGCTGTTGGGCCGGCGGGTCGGGGTCATCCAAGCCAAAGGCTACGTGCTGTCCGCCATCGGCTACGCGGCCAGGCTTTCGAGAGACACGCAGTCTGCGATATCCGTCATCACGGATGCAGCCGAACATTTCGCCGAGTTAGGAGATGACCTGGCCAGGGCGCAAACACTCCACCAACTTGGCTGCATTCTGCGCGACTGTGGCGACCACAGTGCGGCCGATGAGGCCCTGTCCTTGGCGCGGGAGCTTCGGCTCGGTCTGGGCGACCGACGCGGCGAGCTGCTGACCGAGATTAGTATCGCCCTGCTCCGCGCCATGGGTGGTGATATCGACCGCGGCCTGACAGACGCTCGGCGTTGCCTTTCAGGGTTCGAGTCCGCGGGAGATCAGGTGGGAATGGGCGCCACGCTGACCATTCTCGGTGCCGCCGAACTGATCTCCGGGGAGGTCCGGGCAGCGCGGGAAATGTACAGGCAGGCAGCGGAAAAAGTCGCCCCATGGCGGCGACACACTGGCTGGCAACGGTTGATGGTGGCAGAGCTATCCAACGAGCTCGGCGACCCGCATCGGGCGGCCCGAGAAATTGACAGGGCTGGGGAAATTTTCGACCGAACGAAATGCCTCATCGCCGGTCAGCGGCTGGCCGCACTGCGTAGGCGGGACCCGGATGATGATGTTGAGACGGCGTTGAGTGCTCGTTGAGTACGGTTCACTAGCGTGATTCCTGGATCTGACAAATAGATCTGACCAACCAACAGCAATCAGGAGGAACGCATCGTGACAACGACGCAGACTAGGCCGACCCGCATCGGCGAGGCCACCATCGCCGAGTTCGCCGCCGGGCTGCGCGGCACGGTCGTCAGGCCAGGGGACGCGGACTACGACCACGAACGCAGCATCTGGAACGGGGCCCACGACCGGCGCCCGACGCTCATCGCACGCTGTGCGGGTGTGGCAGATGTGATCCGCACGGTCGATCTCGCGCGCAGCGAGGGGTTGCCGTTGTCGGTTCGCGGCGGTGGACATTCGATCCCCGGGTTTTCCACCGTCGACGACGGTATCGTGCTGGACCTTTCGCTGATGAAGGGGGTCCAGGTGGACCCAGCCCGCCGCCGCGTGGCGGCACAGGCAGGGTGTACCTGGAAGGACCTGGATGCAGAGACCCAGCAATTCGGGCTTGCGGTGACCGGTGGCCTGGTGTCCTCAACCGGCATCGCCGGCTTCACCACCGGCGGCGGCATCGGCTGGCTCGTGCGCAAGCACGGGCTGGCCAGCGACAACCTGGTCGGCGCCGACGTCGTCACTGCTGACGGGCAGTTTATTCACGCCAGTGCCGATGAGCACCCCGATCTGTTCTGGGGGCTGCGCGGCGGCGGCGGCAATTTCGGTGTGGTGACGTCCTTCGAGTATCAATTGCACGAAGTGGGGCCCATGGTCCTTTCCGGCCTGGTTTTCTACCCCGCAGAAGAAGCGGAGCAGGTGTTGCGCGGCTATCGGGCGGCCTGCGCGGCGGCCCCCGATGAGCTGACCACGCTGGTCAACATGACCATGGCGCCGCCGGTCCCGTTCCTGCCAGAATCAGTGCACGGCAAGCCGGTCATCGCTGTGGGAGGGTGCTGGTCCGGCGATCTAGATGCCGGCGAGGCTGCCACCGCACCCTTCCGGTCATTGGGCACGGTCATCGCCGATGTGTTCACGGCCAACCCGTACGCGGGATGGCAGCAGGCGCTCGATCCGCTCTACCCGCGGGGCGTGCACAACTATTTCCGCTCGGCATTTCTGCGCGCCGCCGACGACGCGTCCGTGCGCGTGCTGCTGGACTCGTTTGCGGCATTGCCCAGCGCCATGACGCAGATTCACCTGCACCACCTTGGCGGCGCGGTCGGCCGGGTTCCTGCCGAAGCAACGGCCTTCGCACTCCGCGACCAGGAATTCATCGTCAATGTTGTTGCGCGCACGCCGACAGCGGAAGGCTTCGCGGATGTCGTCGAATGGGCCCGGGGCGTGACGTCTGCGCTCGGTCCGGATGTGACGGCCTACGTGAATTTCACAGGTGAAGCGAATACGGCGCTCGTCCGGGCGTCGTACCCGGCGGATACATACCGGCGGCTCGTGGAACTGAAAAACGAATACGACTCCACCAATCTATTCCGGTTGAACCAGAACATCGCCCCCACGGTGTGACAGCACTGCCTGCGCCAGAGGCACCTCGGATGGGTCCGCTGCACCCAGCAAACCCCTTACCTGAAGTTGCGTGGGTTGAGGCAGGAAGATCCCTGGGTTTCCGGGGGACTTCCTGCCCGTCTCGTGGGAAGCAGGCAAGGAGCGAGCCACAAAGCAGCAACGGCAGGAAACTCACTCCGGTGTGGACAACGTACACACCCCTCTTGGCCGGACAAACGGGAACCAGCCCTCCCCCACGCCACCGGTAAGCCAGCATTCCGGAGAAAAACATCTTCAAGAAATCCCCGCAGGTCATGTCGTCAGTAGGACCCCACGGCATGAATAGGTATTAGGCCAACCACAGCCACCAAAACAACTCGGAAAGGAGACCCGGATGACCCACCCCGCTCGAACGAGGGGAAACACAGCGCCCGAGGTGGGACTCGAACTGCATTCCCTCCCCCGCACACACTGGACTCCCCGGACATGCGGAATCCGGCCCGGTTCGAAGGCCGAAGTGTGGACAAAGTACACATTCCCAAATTGCCCAGTTCAAAGCATCGCAGCCACGTGCCGCCCCCTTATCGCAGAGCGCACTCCAGACGATCTGGGCAGCACACACCTGAATTCAGACGACCCACGCGCGCACGTCGCGATGGCCTCGATTAAGCTGATGCGCTCTCGTCGGCCCGTCTGAACACCCGTCGCACGCCGCCTCGCGCGAGCATGAGAACGATGATCAGTGCAGTCACTTGAAAGAAGCCACCGAGACGGACAGCGTCGCCGAATACCAGGTCAACCAGTCCGAGCACCATGAACTTGCTCCCCGGCAGCACCAGCAACAGGGTGAACGCGCTGACAATTCGAACCCGCCGAGTATCGGCCGACCGGATCCGCGCAACGATTTTCTTCTTCGCCCACAGCACGACTTCAAGGACGACCTTCAGCAGGATCGCCGTCAAGAGCGCCAACAGGAATGTTTCGGATATGACGTCGGGAAACAGCTGGATGAACACACCCAGCACCACGAGATAGACCAGCACGTCGACCAGATCTATTGGACGGATCCGCATCCAGCGAGTATATCGACGGCGCCCGGACCGCCCTCTTGCCCGATTAGGATTCCTTCCACTTCGCTCAGGCCCTGCAAGTGCCCCACCCGCCCCACGCAGACCCAGAGCAGTCCGTTTGCCCGTTCCACGGCCTGCCCCATAAGAGTCGTTCACGCGCGGTCTCGGTCTCTTCCGCGACCAGGATGTAACCAAGGTCCGCCGCCCTCGACTCGTGGATCTGGCTCCTGGGTAGGGTGCCGACCTGTCAATGAGCAGATGGTCGGCAAGTACTCCCGTTCGTGCTCTATATGGACGGGGTCTTACGCCGGCCTTCCAGCAGGGCAAGAGTAGCCCAGGATAAAAGCGCTGGGACCAGGATCAGCAGGACGAAAACCCACCACTGGTAGTGGAAGCTCCACAGCAGGACGAGCCCACCCACGACGAGTCCGAGTACAAAGTAGAGCACGAAAAAAACGACCCCTAGACCCATGATGCGTCGATTCATGAGTACATGCTCCCATGAGGAGCAGTACCTATATGGAAGTAGTGAGCCAGGGAGTTTGGTGGAGGCTTGTTGCGCCACGAAGCGTGCCCGTAAGCCGATCCCTCAGCGGGCGCTGCGATAAGACCCGGCGCTATGGCAGGAACGGCTGCGGGTGCCAGAAGCCACCCCAGCTGCCGCATGGATCCCGCGTGCCAGGCACGAACCCGGGGAAGCCAATGATCGTGATACTTCGCCGCCGGTGGGTGTGCCACGGCTAGTCTAGGTGTTCACAATTCTTGGGGGATTGAATGGCTCGGACACACAACCCACCGGTTTTTCTCGCCGGGGTGATCCACGTGTCCGTCGGCTGGATACTCTTCGGCCCGACGAGTGTGTTAGCGGCAGCTTCCGATCGACCCGTCTCCCCCAGTCACCCAAATGCGGGGTTGTAGGCTCAGAACATGTCAGCTCATTGGGGGATGCAGACTCAGCGCGGAAGAGTACTGCTTGTTTTGGCCGGACTCGTCCTTGCGCTGGCGGGTTGTACGTACAGTGACCCGCCTGAGCAGACAGTTAGCTCATCGTCCAAAGGGGCAACGTTGCCACCCCGGTCATTTGAGGAAAACGTTGGTGACGTGGCCCGTTTGCTTGGTGCATCCGTAACGGACGCTGGTATGCCAACGGAAGCAGAGCCTGCCGGGAAATTGGCCACTGTACTTGCTCCCGGGGACTATGTCGTCACGGCCGCGTGTGCCGGCGGCTACTTCGCCAAGCTGACGATCGTTGAGGGCGATGGGCTTCCGCTGTCAACAGACGTTGACTGCGACGCCACATTCCAGCGATTCCTCAGGCACGCGGGCGGTCCCATCACGATCAGCGCGATCCCGTCGACCGGCAGGCCCGCAGCCGCCGGAATTGCGATAGGGCCCAACACTGACCCCATGGCTTCAGCGCAACAGGACATGGGCGAATGGTCATCAAAGCAACTGAAACCCGCAGTGCCGGGAGAGCTGGCCGGCTCCGCTGCTTCGAATTCCCCGACCAGCTTCGGAATGTCCGCCAAATCCGGCACCTACGAATTGCAGTTCGTGTGTGAAGGACCCTCCGGGACCGAACTGTCGGTGGCCAGTTGGTCCGGTGTCGAAGTCGTCGCCCCGGTGCAGGTCCATTGCAATGGGAACATCTTCAAAACGACAGTGCAGCTGGGAGCAGGCGCCGACAGAGTCGATTTCAAGATGAACCCAGGAAGCGGTGGCTCGGAGACCCGATACGCCTTCAGGCTCGTTCCGCCCACGTAGCCTCTCCTGTCCGGACGCGTCGACCTCGGCTCGGAGTCTTAGACGCGCTCATGTTGAACCGCCGTGTTCGGACTGCGGTTCCCGGATGGTTCCGCCGAACCCCACCGCGCTGCCGTGCGTTGGGCGAGCGTTCAGACGACCAGGGCGTCGCCTTGGCGCAGTCGTGTGCGGGCTCGACGAAGAGTCTCACCTTACCGGGATCTTCCTGGGCCCTGGGATGGTCAGGTGCCCTGGTAGTCGCCGGAGGCCTGCTCGGGAACTTCCCACTCCCCCTTGGGGGTCCGGAATCCACGCATGAATCCGAACATCAAGTCGGTCATTCCGGCCGGGTCACCGCCGCAACGGACGAAATCTTCCCGTCGGCGCCGGCCTAGCCACGTCGTGTGTCGGACGCCCAAAACCGTGACCAGGGTTGCACCGAACACTGCAGCGGTTAGGAAGATAGGCAATTCAGTGCTGAACCAGGAGGCCAGCACTCCCGCGGAAATTGCTCCAACCCCGATCCACAGAACGAACCCGGTGACTACTGCTCCGCGCAGCGCTGCGTTACTGGGACGGTGGATTGGGATGAACTTGGCGGGGTCAACGGGCGTATAGCCGCGCCTGGAGCGGCGTCCGGTTTGTTCGGACATGAAGTTCGTATCCCCTAGATTGTCTGCGCTGACCGGGGACATCCCGACCATTACTCTCGAATCATATTCTGGACTATGGCGCCAGTACCGATAATGGACCCCAGTGTCCCGGCTCAGGCTAATAACTGATGAGCCCATTTAACCGCTCTTCACCACCGGACCTTGTTGCGGGAAGGCCCGGGCGTGGACCCGGGCCAGGACCTCGACTCCGAGGCCCCCGGCGGCCCCGCACGCCACGGCCGCGAGCAACAACCCGCCGGGTGGCCGGGAAAGCAGGAAGAATTCCTGAACGAGCGGGAGGTTGAGCGAGACCAGCAGGGAGGCGCTCATGGCCAACACCACGGCCAGGCGCGCCGCGTTGAGGGGGCGCGACACGGCCGATAGGATCCACAGTCCGACCATGGAAAGCGTCAGCACAGAGGCGCTGCTGACTTGTTCGGACGTGGCCGCGCCGGCCAGCGGCGCGAATGCGTTCAGTGTGAGCAGGGAGGCCGTGACGATCAGTCCGGCAGGGACGGAGAACCATAGGGACCGGCGCAGGAATCCGGGCTGATAGCGGCGCGGGTTCGGCATGAGCGCCAAGAAGAAGGCCGGGATTCCGATCGTCAGGCCGTCCGTGAAGGATAGCTGGCGGGGAAGAAACGGAAACGTCCACTGCAGGAGCCCGAAGGTCACCGCGATGGCGGTCGCATAGACCGTTTTGCTGAGGAAGAGGCTGGAGACCCGCTCAATATTGGCGATGACTTGCCGGCCCTCAGCGAGGACTCCGGGAAGCCGGTCGAAGCGGCCGTCGAGCAACACCAGGCGCGCGACTGCCTTGGTGGCGGGCGCCGCGGAGTCCATGGCGATGCCAAGGTCGGCCGTCTTGAGCGCGAGGGCGTCGTTGACGCCGTCGCCGGTCATGGCCACAGTATGTCCCCGGCGCTGGAGCGCCTCGACCATCGCCCTCTTCTGGGCCGGCGTCACTCGGCCAAACACCATGTTTGATTCCATCACCTCCTCCAGATGCAGCGGGTCCTCCGGCAGTGAGCGTGCGTCGAAGCCCTCCGTGACCTCCAGGCCAACCCTGCGGGCAATGGCGGCAACGGTGCGGGGATCGTCGCCGGAAATGATCTTCAACCCGACCCCTTCGGTCCGGAAGAACTTGAGGGTCTCCCGTGCATCGGAGCGCGGCTGTTCCCGGAAGGTCAGCAGCGCCACAGGGTGGAGCGACGCCGGCAGCTGCTCCACCTTCCCATTGGCTGGCAACTGATCCGCGCCAGCCAGGAGCAGGGTCCGCAGCCCTGATGCGGCCAGTTCGCCGGCCTGGCGCAAGACGTCGCTCTGGCGCGGTACTGCGCCGTCGGGCGCCGGGATCGACGGCTTCAGACGTGCGGCTGCGTCGTCGCCCTGCACAAGCATCATTTCCGGTGCTCCGAGAATCCAGGTGCGCGCACCGCGGGCGCTCCCGTTGAAGCTGACTCCGCTCCACTTCCGGGCGGAGGAGAACGGCACGGACCGGACGGGTTGAAGGCCGCCATCATCCTCAAAGGCCGTGCTCAGGCAGCGTGCCGTGGCGTTTGCCTCGGGTTCGGCGCCAAACCATGCGAGGGCCTGCTCCCATCCCGGTTGCGGCGCCAGCGGGTGAACCGCGTCGAAGACCAGTCCTCCTTCTGTGAGGGTTCCGGTCTTGTCCATGCACAGTACGTCTACGCGTGCCAGTCCCTCGACAGCGGCGAGTTCCTGGATCAGTACGTTGTGTTTAGCCAGCCGGAGTCCGCCCACGGCGAAGGCCACGCTCGTCAGCAGCACTAGTCCCAGCGGGACGATCGCGATCATGCTGGCAATGAGTCCCACGAGTGCGGGGGTCCAGGCACCGGTGGAAATGGCGGACTGCCAGCCGCCGCGCGCCTGGATCTCGCCGTTGAGCACGATGAGGGCAACGGGCAGCAGGATCCAGGCGATCCAGCGCATTACACGGTTGAGGCTGTTGCGGATCTCGGAGTTCACCAGTGAGAAGCGTCGCGCATCTGCCGTCAGCCGGCTCGCGAACGACGCCGCTCCGACCCGGACAACCTGGGCGTTGCCGTGGCCGGCCACGACGATCGATCCGGAGAGTACTTCCGTCCCCGCATCCTTACCCACCGGGTCTGCTTCGCCCGTGAGAAGCGATTCGTCCACCTCGAGGCCGGACGACTCCAGTACGGCAGCGTCGGCAGTGACCTGATCCCCGGCCCGCAACACCAGGAGGTCATCTTTTACGACGTCGGCCGTGGCGATGTCGTGGATCTGCCCCTCGCGCAAGACCCGCGCGAGGGGGGCGTTGAGGACAGCCAGCCGGTCCAAGGACTTTTTCGCCCTGTATTCCTCGACGACGCCGATCACGGCATTGCTGACAGCGGCGAGGCCGAACAGGGCATCCCGCCATTGCCCCAGGAACAACAGCAGCAGGAAGCTCGTGCCGACGATTGCGTTGAAGAGCGTGAAGACGTTGGCCCGGAAGATCTGCCACAGGCTCCGGCTAGTGGTGTCCGGCACGCGGTTGGTAAGCCCGCGCTCGACCCGCGTAGCCACCTCCCCCTGCGACAGCCCCTTGGCGGCCGGCCGGCGCCTGGCGGCCTTCCGGTCTTTGGCTGCCGGGGACGCACGCCGATGCAGAAAGGCTCGTCTCTTGCGCCGGCGGTATGCCTTCACCCTCCGATGGTATCCGCCGTAGCGCCACAATGTGACGCACTGCGACGCATACGCCGGTCCCCCACCGCAACACCATCCGCCCGCACTGGCGCTGCGAGAAAATCCGATGCAGATACTGGAGCCTGGAATCGCGCATACCCCGGCCGCAAACTGTCCCGCTCAGGGTGGACAATCCCGACAGTTGCACCCGCGCAGATCATTGGCTGCGTCCGGGTCTGCACCAACGAACAGGACCTGGCAACGCCGCGCAAGGCGCTTACGGGGCTGGGCGACCCCCGAGGGCCTGACCAATGGTGACCACGGCGCGCGGCCGGCAGAAACAAGGATCGGCTGGGATTGAACGAAGCCCTGGGCGCTGTCCGGGCCGGCGGCACCCTGGTCGTCGCCAAGAGAGGAACCACCCGGCAGCAGCAACGGCCACCAACAAAAATGGGCCCCCGCAAGGGCCCATAAAGGAGATTTGTACACAGTCATACGCTCACAAGCCTCTGAACAGGGAAAACACGTGCCCGAGGTGGGACTCGAACTGCATTCGCTCCCCCAGAAACATTGAGCTCCCCCCGAGACATAAGGAATCCGCGCAGTGAGGTCCGCGATCGACTCTGAGGCGACTCAACGATGGCATGCCAGCGCGAACATCACAGCCGTGAGGGCCGGCGTCCTGGCCCGACGTACTCACACGCGTATACCCGAGATGTCCCGCCGGCTATTGTGCCTCAGAAACCCCCGGCCAGCACCCGCCTGAGACGAATTACGGTGAGACATATTTCCACGACACGAGGCGGGCCAGCACGCTGTCGGTTCCTTCAATCCTCCAGACACGACGGGGTGTCTTGAATGGTGTTGTTTGCCAAGACGGCAGCGGATACGGTCGCTGCCGTGTTTCTCACTGGCGGTCGTCGACAAGAATCCTGCACGGTTCGGTCCTGGTTGGCGGTACGAGGAGCGACGTAGAAGCTCAAGAGGGCCTTTCGGTCAGTCTTTGATGGGGGCCGAACGACGGACAGTAGTCGAGTGCACTATAAGTGCAGTATGATGCACTTATGGATGAGAGTACAACGAGCTTGGCGCTGGCAATCGGCGCCCGAGTTAAGCAGGAGAGGCAGTCGCGGGGCTGGACGCTTGATCAGCTTGCGGAGTCTGCAGGGGTAAGCCGCAGGATGGTCGTCAACGTGGAGCAGGGTGCCGCGAATCCCAGCGTGGGAACTCTGCTGAGGATCAGCGACGCGCTGGGTGTGGGGCTGCCGGCGTTGGTCGAGCCACCTCGACCGAAGCCGGTGAAGGTCACGCGCAGTGGTGAGGGCGCTGCTTTGTGGAGCGGTGAGTACGGCGGCCGCGGGGTGTTGGTGGCCGGCACCGAACCGCCGGACGTGGTTGAACTGTGGGACTGGACGCTGGGTCCCGGCGACCGTCATGTGAGCGAGGCCCACACGTCGGGGACCAAGGAGCTTTTGCAGGTCCAGCAGGGCACGGTCACGGTGGAGGTCGCAGGTCAATTGCTCACCCTCGATGAGGGCGATGCGGTGACGTTCCCGGGCGACGTGGCACACTCTTACGCCAATCCGGGCACGGAGCCGGCGAGGTTCTCCCTGGCCGTCTTCGAGCCGGGCGTGGGGACAGGTCACCGGCCGGAGGCGTCCGATGCTTGAGTCGGGCATGCTTCAGGAATTTCTCGACGGCGGCCATGTTGACGCCGCCGTGTTCGCGCTGCGGCCCGACTACCGGGCTTTGCTGCTGGCCGTTGACGGACTCGTCCCTGGCCCGAGTGACCAGGCCGGAGAGGAGATGCTCCAGGCGGCGGAGTCCGCAGCCCGGGAGCTGCTCAACGGCCGGCCGGTTGAGCAGCTCCCACACGTGGCTGCGTGGCGTGAGGCTTATCAGGGCTTCGGCGCCAAACCGAACCGCACTCGCAACAGCCTGGAGGCGCTCCTGCGCCGGGCGGTGTCCGGGTTGCCCCGGGTGAACCGTCTCACCGACCTCTATAACGCCGTTTCAGTGCTCCACCAGGTCCCGCTGGGTGGGGAGGATCTGACCCGCTACAGCGGTGCGCCGCGGCTGGTTCGAGCCACCGGCAAGGAAGCCTTTGATACCGCCGCCGACGGCGCCACGGTGATCGAGCACCCGGAATCCGGCGAGGTGGTGTGGCGCGATGACGCCGGCGTGACCTGCCGGCGCTGGAACTGGCGCCAGGCACGCCGCACCCAGCTCGGCGAGGAGACCACCTCCGCGCTGTTCATCCTCGACGCGCTCGAACCCATGACCGATGAGGCGCTCCACGCCGCAGCCGAGGACCTGATCGCCCGGCTGACCCTCCTGGGTCCCGACGTCGGCGTTGCCCGCCGCCTGATAGCCGCGGGCACGCCAGCCAACGAAGGAGACTGACATGCTCGTCCACTCCCGGATACGCGCGATCGTTGACCGGCAGGCCCGAAGGGGTCAGCCGTGAGCCAGCGCGTCCCCAAGAATGTCCCCGTTCCGCCGTGGGGGCTGGCCGTGGCGGCCATGCTCTCAGTCCAGCTGAGTTCGGCACTGTCAGTGGATCTGATCGCGGCGGTGGGGCCGGCCGGAACTGCCTGGCTCAGACTCAGTGTGGGGGCGCTCGTCTTCTTGGCCGTTGCCCGACCCCCATTGCGCGCGCTGCGCCGCCCCGACGTCCCCGTGCTACTCGGGCTGGGTGTCGCCACCGGACTGATGACCATCGCGTTTCTCGCCTCCATCGAACGCATCCCGCTCGGCACCGCCGTCGCGATCGAGTTCCTCGGTCCGCTGACTGTCGCCGGGGTGCGCAGCCACAGCGCACGCTCGCTTATCTGGCCAGCCCTGGCGCTGCTGGGCGTCGTCCTTCTGACCGAACCTTGGGCTGGTGAGATCAACCTCGCCGGTATCGGGTTGGCAGGGCTCGCGGCCGTCGGGTGGGCCGTCTACATTGTGCTCACCCAACGGATCGGCGACCGCTTCACGGGCATCGGTGCGCTTTCACTCACCGTTCCCGTCGCAGCTGCCACGGCAGCGGTCGTCGGCATCCCGCAGTCCGCCGGACATCTCAACCTCGGTGTCCTCTCCGTCGCTTTCGGACTGGCCGTCCTGATGCCGGTGCTGCCAATGGCGCTCGAGATGCTCGCCCTGCGCCGGATGACGCCCACGGCGTTCGGTACCCTGATGGCCCTCGAACCCGCCATCGGGGTGCTCCTCGGGCTGCTCGTGCTGCACCAGCAGCCCTCACTCACCCAATTCGGTGGCATCACGCTCGTCGTCCTTGCAGGGGCCGCCGCGCAACGCGGTGGCCGACGGCGACCGCGCTCCCGCGAACACGCCGGCGCCCGCATCGCCCCCGACCTCATCGGCCAAGGGCCAAAGTAAGCGACAGTCCTCCAAATAGGGGGTCCGCCAGACTGTCGCTACGCGGGAATTCCCTGCTGACAGGGCCCGCAGCTAAGTCCCCCAGGGAGTGCCTCAGACTTTGCTTCCCTGTTATTCAGACCTAAGGAGTTATAACCATGTTCACCGGCTTGAGTGCCTTCCCCCTGACCCCTCTGGCAGATGATGCTGTTGACGAGTCTGCCTTCGTTCGCCTGATCGAACGGCTCTCGGAGGCGAAGGTTGGCTCCATTACCGCGCTCGGATCCACGGGCTCCTACGCGTATCTGAGCGGCGAGGAACGGAGCCGTGTGGCTCGTCTTGCCGTCGAGCACGCCGGCGCGACACCGGTGTTCATTGGTGTTGGGGCCTTGCGGACCTCACACGTCCTCGCGAACGCTGAAATGGCAGAGCAGGCGGGGGCTTCCGCACTCCTGCTTGCGCCCATGACCTATCAGCCCCTCACCGAAGATGACGTGTTCGAACTCTTCCGGACCGTCACCGCGAACTCGTCGCTGCCCGTGATCGTCTATGACAACCCGGGCACCACCCATTTCACCTTCACGACCGAGCTTTACGGACGCATCGCGGAACTGCCCGGAATCGCCTCCATCAAAATCCCCGGTGTGCCGGCCGATCCGGAGCAGGCACAGGCGCGGGTTCAGGAAATCCGAGCCGCCGTCCCGGCGCACGTGACCATCGGAGTTTCCGGTGACGCAAAGGCCGCCGCCGGACTGGCCGCCGGGTGCGATGCCTGGTACTCCGTCATCGGCGGCACCTTGCCCGCCCTGGCGCTGCGGATCACCCGGGCCGCTCTGGAAGGGCGGGTCTCAGACGCGACCGCTGAGTCCGAACGGCTCGCACCGTTGTGGGAGTCGTTCGCCGAGTTTGGCGGGAGTATCCGGGTCGTTGCGGCCATAGCGGAACAGCTGGGACTGGCATCACCATCGTGCCTGCCGCTTCCCCTCCAGGGATTGACCGCGGAGCAGCGTGCCCATGTTGGCAGGATTGTCGATGAGCTCGGGCTTAACCCGTAGCGCCGGCCTCGGCGTTTCACGCGGGAAGTACCGCCGGGGCGGGGCGCTGGCGCGCTACGTCTTCGCCGCGACGCTTGTGCGAAGCGCAGACGGCGGCGCAGTGGTCGCCATCGTGCTGCTCGCGCACGCCTGCGGGATGCCGGGCTGGCTGGCCGGCATCCTGGGAGCATCAATCACCGCACCCCACGTGCTCGGCCCCTTCATCGCCCGACGCCTCGATACAGCCCGTGACGGACGCAAGGTCATCGCGTGCTCCGCAGTCCTCCACGGGGTGCTGCTCGGTGCTGCTGCACTGCTCCTGCCCGTCGCCTGGCCGATCTGGCCAGCCTTGCTGCTCTTCGTCTCCGGCATCTTCGGGCCGATGCTCACCGGCGGGATCAGCAGCCGCCTGCCCTCCATCGCCGGCCCCGGGCAGCGCAGCCAACGCAGAGCACAAAGCTGGGACGTCGCAAGCTACGGACTCAGCGGCACCCTCGGCCCGGCAGCAGTGGCATGGATCGCGGCAGCATCCGACGCACTCACCGCGACATTGGTTCTGGCCGGAGCCGCCGTCGTTGGTGCTGGAGCCGTCCTCGCACTCCCCAAGCAAGAGCCGCCCAACAAGGCCGTTGGGGTGCCATCACCCGGACGAACACTGAGCCTCATATGGGAACGTGGTCCGCTGCGCCGCACACTCGGACTCACCGTGACCGTCGCATTCTCTGTCGCCGCGCTACCGATCTACGCCGTTGCCACAGCTCCCGCGTTCGGCGGCGCCGCGGCCGCCGGAACACTGGTCGCAGCCTACGGGATAGGGAATCTCCTCGGATCAGCAGGGCTCATGCTCCGACCGCTTCGCCGCGACGCAGACCCTCTCATGAGCTCCCTCTCCGCACTCGTCGCGGCAACGCTGATACTCGTGATGCTTACTCCGACACTCCCCACATCCCTCATTGCCTTCGGCCTGGCAGGGATCGCCAACGCAATGTTCTTCGCGGCAACCCTCGCCGCGCGAAGCGAATACGCACCCATCGAGGCCCGCGGCCAAATCTTCATCTGGGTAGGCGCACTCAAGATCGCAGCAGGATCCGCCGGAACAGCCGTCGCGGGTGCAACTATCGCACAGACGGTTTGGGCACCACTTCTGCTGGCGACAGCCCTCACAGCAATTGCTGCGACCACCAGCATCATCGAGCGCTCCCGTCCACGCTTGTCCAAACACTAGCCCGCCTGAATCCGCGGCGTGTATGCGGCGAGCAATGTCTCCAACCTGATGGCCCCGTCGCGGAGCACCGGGCCGGCCGAGGGTGTCATTCCCGGCGCAGGGATCAACGCCGACGTCATCAAAGAGGAATCCCCCGGGGCCGTCGAGGGCCACTTCGGCCCCTTCTCGGCCGCCGCGGAAGCAACTGTCGCTCAGATCTGCCTGGGTCACCGACGCCATGGCCTTTATGATGGGCAGAAATCCACCGGCATACGCCCTGCGGCCACAGTTGAAAGGTAAGTAGGCCTTGGCGGGGTGGGTAGCGTTGGTCCATGGGACTGGTCGACGACAGCCCGGACCGGGCAGCCCTGACGTTGACGCGGCTCGCCCGCGGAAGAATCCGTAGGACCCGGCGACCTGGCAGGCGCATGCTCGACTATCTAGACGACCTCGGACAGCGGAACGGCACCCCTTCCTCGGGTTGGTGGCCACCGCATTGCCCCGAGCCACTTCAAATCCCTGGACTATCTGGGAGCAGGGTTGCGCGAGCCGTGTTGGGGCGGGATGTTCGACACTAAATCACTGTCACCTGCTGGAATTTGACCTTGTCTTTGTCGTCGCGCGCCGCGCCCATTTGACCGGGAGCGCCGCTGGGCCCCGCGAGGCCCGGTGTGGATGGCTGGCCAGGGTCAGTGCTGGCGTGGCTGAAGTCGCCTCGGGCGCCGCTGTCGCCGGTGACCCCCGCGGCACCTCCCGGGCCCGGGTCTCCTCCTTTGCCGGGGTCTCCTGACTTCGCCTTGAACACGCTCTGGCCACCGCTTTGGTCGGAAATGTAAAAGACAAGGATGTCTCCGGCTGCGCCCGCGTCGCCGCCCCGACCTCCAACCCCGCCCTGGGCTCCATTCCCTCCTGCGCCGCCGTAAGCGCCGGGCTCGCAGTCGTTTCCGTCGCCGCCCTTTCCGCCCTTGCCGCCGGCGCCACCTTTTCCTCCGTTTCCACCTTTCCCTCCGTTGCCGCCTGAAGCGTCGACAGATACGTCGCTGCCGAGGACGCTCACGTGTAGTTCAACGGTGCCGCCCTTGCCGCCTGGCAAGCCATCCGCGCCGGGGCCGCCGATGCCGCCATCGCCGCCACGTCCGCCGCGCGTGGCACCAGTGTCGGTGACGAAGAACCAGCCACTGCACACCGCTCCGAATCCCCCTTGTCCCTGCGGTCCGTCTCCTCCGGCAGCGCCAGCCGCGCCATCGCCGCCATCCGTTCCCCGCTTGTCGATGCCGCCCATTTTAGGATCTCCTGTTCTGGTGAGGGTAAGTCTCTGATGGGTTTGCTGCTGTTAAGTTCAGCGCCAGCCGGCCGTGACAGCCTCCACTCGAGCGAGGATCTCGGAGATGGCAAGACGATCTGTATAGCCCTCTATGGGCGGATGCGGGCCGGGCTTGGTCATTTCCTCCACCACCAGGGGAATCTCCAATGGTGTAGGCGGGGCACCGACCATCTCGTTGCAGGTGAGCAGGAAGTGGCTGCTCTCCGGTACGATCCAGCCGTACTGGTGGAACTTCACGTTCCCGGCCGTCAGCGCGTTGATCGATCGTTTGAGGAACAGCAGGCCTCGCACTTCGAGGTCGCGGTCCAGAAGCCGGACCTCCTTCCACACCGGAAATGCGTCGCGGACCGGTGAAATGAAACGCGCACCTTTCTCAGCGGTCAGCTTCGCCAGGGCAGGAGAATGGCCACGAGCGATAAGCATCGCCGTTGCGCGACTGACCGCGTCACGCACCATCACAACTTCCTGTGGAATGGTTGCAGTGCCCTCGATCTCTCGGGACGACACAACACCGTGGTTACCCTCAGAGAAAACCACATCAGGCACAGAGGCATGCTCGAGACTGCGTTGGATGTCGTTCAGATCTTCCTCCGGGATGGCGGGGTGGATGATTCCGAGGCGGTAGAGGTCCCTGATTGAGCGCGGTCTTTCTTCGACCAGAAATTCAGCGGCCGGAGAGTCAGGGCTGTCAGAGAAGACGACCGGGTAGTCCGACTCCTCGATTACATATGTGTCAGGCATGATCTGTCCTTGCTTGAACGGAACCTGTTTGGGGGAATGGGGTCCGGTCACGAGGTGGGGACCTGCGTGAAGCGGTCAGCTCTGGGTGATCGGACCAGTCGGCGCCTGCGAGTGTCTCTCAGGTGGGACCGCCAGCCGCCGATCCTCATCCTGGGCGCGGAGACGTGGCGGGCAAGGGACACGGTCGGGTTCTGGACGATTTTGGCTCTGTAGCCGTCCGCGATCAGCAGGTCGTAGACACCTTGCCAGCCTGATCCGTCGACGAAGCCGCCGTGCACGAGCACGAGGTTCTTTACTGGTTCCTCGGACATGCGACCCTTCTGTTTAAGGGAGTAACAACCGGATGCTAGCCGGACCCGGTCCGGGTCGCTAGGGTCCATTGACCGGGGCAATGCCTCGACGCCGCCTTTACCTGCGATTCCGTCGAATGGTTCTCGAAATGGAACGGGCGCTCCCGAGCCCGAATCGAGTTTGAGAGGGAGCGGGGAACCCAGAAAGTTGGTCGGGAAGTGTGCCTCATTCTGTCCCCCGGGGGATGGAGCCTACGGTCAGCGGAGCGCGCGCAGATACCGTGCAGGCACGATTCGCTGCCCGATTCGAAGGAGTGGGTAGATTGCCCGCCAGTCGGCCATCTGCTCTCGGCTCAGCGCGCGCCCAGACCGGGATGCACCGCAGCTTTGCAGTACCGCGGACCTTTCCCGTGAGTCAACGCGCACCCTAGCCCGGGATGCGTTCTGGAACTACGCTGGGGCAGGCGTCGCCCTGTTTCCGGGCAGGCGGCGGGCACGTGGTCGGGGAAGGAGGCGGTCCATGAACGCACAGAACATCACCCACTGGATCCGGGCGGGGTTGTGGACACTGCCCCTTTACGGTCTGATCACCGCCTGGGCCACGCTTGAGCCTCAGCCGGACCAGCAAAAGGATCCAGACGCCTGGGCACGGTTCGTCAGCTCGGGCTCGTATCAATCCAGCCACTTGCTCGGCAGCTACGGAGGCACCATCCTCGCCATCTTCGGGGTGTTCGCGCTGGGCTGCTGCCTGGCCAACAGCCGCGTCGGCCGCCTGGCACTGGCAGCAACAGTCATCACCGTCGCAGGAACTGCCTTGCTAATGGTCCCCGCTGTCCTCTCCACTTTCGCCACTCCCGCGATCGGGAAGGCGTATCTGGAAGGGAACCGGGACGTCATGCTTCTGGAGTTTCCATCCGCCATGACGGTCTCGTTCCTGCTCGGGCTGCTGCTCGCGTTCGTTGGCAACGTCTTGCTTGGAGTCGCGGTCTGGCAGTCCCGGACGCTCCCCCGTTGGGCCGGGGCGCTATGGATTGCCGGCGCCGTACTGTTCTACCTCCTCGGCGTCGTGCTGGGGCAGGCGACCACGGGCAGCAGCCTTCCGACACAACCGGCCGGTGCCTTGCTCATGGCTGCATCGGGTGGCTGGATGGCGTGGAGCCAGTCATGGCAGGGCCAGCCAGCCGCGGCCGTCCATGCGGCCGGCACGCGCTGACGGCTTAAGGTTCGTGGAGGTCGGACTTGCCCCAGCGGTCCAAGTGATTGTGTTGAGAACTCGCGTCGGCTCCATCCGTTCGGATGGATCGAGACGATGAATACCGGAGAACGCCTCATGCCACATCTACGACGTTGCGATTATGTCGGTATCACCGTTGGCGTATCACCCATGTGCGCGGTCCGGAGGATTATCGTGCCCCTGGCCCAGCGGATCGGCTGACCTGCCTTCAGCCGCGCCGACCTCACCGGTGAGGTCCGACTCGGGCCCCGAAGATGCCCACCCGCTAACGTTCAGCAACCCAGCACGGGCGCTCACGCCTTTCCCGCGGCCACGGCGGATAACGACGAAGATTTGATCCCCAAGACTCAGCAAGTCATGCAGGTCCAAGCGCTCCCGCCCATGAAGAAGTACGCAGCAACACCGCTGTCCAAGCCAAGAGAAGGAGCCGCCAGACCGCGCCAGACACCAACAAAAATGGGCCCCCGCCGGGGCCCATAAAAGGAGATTTGGACACATTCAGCGGCTACAAGCCCCTGAACAGGGAAAACACGTGCCCGAGGTGGGACTCGAACTGCATTCCCTCCCCCGCAAACACTGGACTCCCGCGGAAACATGCGGAATTCGGTCCAATCCGACACCGGTACGGCCCGGTCCGAAGCCCAATGTGTGTACTTTGTACACACCCCAAAATGGCCAGCTCAAAGCATCGCAGTCACCAGCCGCACCCGACACATTTCGCCAACGACCACCAGCAACCGCACCTACTCGGGCTAAAAACGCCGCTCCCCCATCGGCCACACGTGGCGAGAGAGGCCGCCACCGTCACGATATATTCGGAACTTCCTTGACGGTCTGCGTGACAGGTGCCATAGTCTTCATATGGACCTGTTGGACAGCTGGACAGCTGCACAAGATCGAGTGGTACGCGTCGGCGCGGCCGAAGCGGTCTTCGCATCCCTCCGCAGCGCAATCGAAGGCGGCAAGATCCCTGTCGGCACCCGCCTGGACTCAGAGGCATCGCTGGCCAAACAGTACGGCGTGAGCCGCACGATGGTCAGGGAGGCGCTGCGTTCCTGCACCGCGTTGGGACTCACGGCCACCCACACGGGTAAAGGCACCTTCGTCATCGCTGACAAGGTGGCCCAGGACCTCAAACTCGGCAAATATTCGGCCAGCGCCCTCGTGGAAGCCCGCCCCCACGTGGAAGTGCCGGCCGCGGGCCTCGCCGCCCAACGCCGCAGCAACGAAGACCTGGAGGCCCTTCGGGAAATCCTCCGGGAAATGTCCGAGGAGGACGATCTCCAGCAGTGGGTGCTTTTGAACACCGAGTTCCACGTGACCATCGCCCGGTGCAGCGGCAATGGCGTGTTCGAATCATTCCTGTCCGACATCTGTGACGCCATGGCCAACCAATCGAACACGCTTAACCTCGTGGCGGACCGGCGCAAAGAATCGGGTCAGGAGCACGCCCGCATTTTCGCTGCCATCGAGAGTGGATCAGCCGACGAAGCATCCCAGGCCATGAGGATGCATTTGCACGGGGTTGAATGCGCCCTGGGCACCATCGTCCCCGGAAGCGGAAACTCCAGGTCCGGCCATACGCGCTAGATCCTAAACCTCGGATTTCACCCACCTCCCCTGCTGCAGTCGCCGCAGGCCCCGCGCGGTCTCTTTGCCCTGGAACAACCATGCCCACCGTGCTGGCAGCGGCGTCACTCAGGCCTGCCCCGGATTTTTCCGTCCAAACCCGTCAACGAAGCCCTGTGAGGACCCAATGACCAATGTCCATACCGCCCCGGACACCCGCTCCGAACACGACCTCCTGGGTGACCGGGATGTTCCCGTCGGCGCCTACTGGGGCGTCCACACCCTCCGGGCCGTGGAGAACTTCCCCATCACCGGCCAGCCAGTGTCCTCCAACATGCACCTGGTCCGCGGCCTGGCCGCCGTGAAACTCGCCGCCGCCCGCACCAACCACGAGCTCGGACTGCTCGACGCCGGGCGTGCCGCCGCCATCGGGCAAGCCTGCACCGAGGTCATGAACGGCAAACTCAGCGAGCAATTCGTCGTCGACGTCATCCAGGGCGGCGCCGGGACCTCCTCGAACATGAACGCCAACGAGGTCATCGCCAACCGGGCCCTGGAAATCCTCGGGCACCCGAAGGGCGACTACGCCCGGCTGCACCCCAACGACCACGTCAACCTCAG
>NZ_JBFTSL010000019.1:0-87679 GCF_056400005.1 Arthrobacter sp. 01L42
GTCGAAGCCAACAACACCGGAATCAAGCACATCAAACGAACCGCCCGCGGCTACCGCAACCCAGTGAACTACAAATCGATTATTCTCATGAGAAGTGCCGTCCGGACGGCGGCATGACACTCATCCGGGAATCAATTTCCCCATGAACCTTGAAGAGCCGGTTAACCCAGTCCTTGTCGATGCCGCGGCCTTCGCGGACCTGGACGGATCAACTTGTAGCGTGGTGTGTCCTTCAAATGAAGGGGTTCGTAGCCCTGCGGGCAAAGGTGTGTCGTGACACCTATTGCTGAGCGAGGATAATGAGCCTTGTTACAGATTGCGCAGACATGCGATGCCGCGTCGATTCTGTTCAATTTGGAGGGGCACCTTGTGCTCTCCGCCGAGCGTGCCGGCGACGGCCGGATGTGCTTGTCGAGCAGGGAGGGGCCCGCCCTGACTGCGGCGTGTTGTCGGCCCGGATCCAGGCCCGTCCGTCCGTGATCGGGATGTCCGTGCGGCGGAGAGCCCGTGGAAGCTATGGTCCTGAAGCGGCGGCTGGCGCGTCTGGAACGCAATGCCCGCTGCGGCCCTTCGTGCAGACCACCGATGAGGTTCCGTTGCATTCCGGTCTGACAAGCTGGCTGGTGGCTGGCGTTGTCACAGACCTGTCCGCGCAGCTTCCTGCCTTCTCTCGGATTGGCGCCGCCTCGGGTGTGTGATGGACGACCGCCATGGGCGGTCTGGACCGGCGCCTGGTATGGAAATTGGGCGTGGACGAGCATCGCTTCCGGTGGGTCCGGTAGCCGAAAAACGATGCCGGCAGAGTCACCCGAGTGGAACCTTGGTCGATCGGGACACCGGGGCGATCCTGGGCATTGTGGTCTTTCCCGGAAGCAGGTGCTCGGTGCCTGCACGGCAACCGAGCCCTTGCCCACCACGGCAACTGCCATCGGCCGGGCCGTTGCCTGGATGAATCGGGAAACGCACGGGAACGTGCCCGCCGCGATTGAGGGGACCTCCTCCTACGCCGCCAGGCTGAGCCGTGCCCTGAGGACGGCCGGTATCCCCGTGGCGGAGGTGAAGCCACCGCACCGGCAGGTCCGTGCCGCCGTCGGCAAGTCCGATCCGATAGATGCATGGGAGGCCGCCCGGCAGGTTCTGCACAGGGACGTGGATCGTCTCGCAGTGTCCGCGCCGACGGGCTCCGGGCCGCCCTTCGCGTACTGTTGACCGACCGCAGGGGACTGGCTATCGGCGCACCCCAGACCGCAACGCGCTGGTACGTACCACCGACCTCGGCGCGTTACCCCCAAGGCCCTGACCCTCACCGGTGCCCAGGCCACGATGATCGCCGGCCGGGCAGAGCGCGCCTCCGCAGCGGTAGACCGGCAGATCGCCCGACAGGAAGCCACCCCGGGCTTGCAGCCGCGGTCAAGGCCGCCCATCTGGAAATCCCGATCTGCCCGCATCGTGCCGTCCGTCGGTTGCCAACGGGGATTAATGGACCAGTTGCCACGATGAAGGTGCTGCTTCTAACTATTTGCTGCTGAGTTCAGACTTCGGAAAATGAGTCGGAGGGCGGTGCTGCTCTTCGACGGTGGGCTGTCGCGGCGCCCACCTCCCTTCGAGGCCATATTCGCTGGACTCACCTGCACTAGATTGATCAACCTCGTTGGAGGTCTTGGAGGTAGCCCGAGGGGAATCGTCGGCTTGCTTGTAATAGCCGTACGAATATGAGTCTGGCCCCTTCGCCGGAAGCCTGTTAAGCACAACGCCGAGAACTTTGGCACCCACCAAACGAAGAGCATCCAACGATTTTTCAAGATCGTGGTGCTTCACCTTTTGCGTTCCAACAACTACTACGACGCCCCCAACGTGTTGAGAAAGGACAGCTGCGTCAGTGACGGGGAGAAGCGGCGGGGCATCTATCACGACGGTGTCAAACGCTTCCTCAAGCCGTGAGATTAGGTTCCGCATTTCATTGGATCCCAATAGTTCGCTCGGATTAGGTGGGATCTGCCCGGTCGTCAGGACGAAGAGACTATCTTCACCCCAGGGCTGCAGTAGATCGTTGACGTCTATTTCTCCCAATAGAGCAGTCGTGAGCCCGGCGCTGCGATCCAAACCCAGATATTCGTTGACCATGGGGCGACGTAGGTSAGCATCGATCAGGCAGACTGTTTGGCCGGTTTGTGCCAACGCGATGGAAAGGTTCGTCGCAGTGGTGCTCTTTCCCTCACCCGGAAGTGACGACGTAACAAGAACTGTTCGCGCATGTCCTGACACGTTGGCGAACTGAAGGTTGGTTCGAAGTTGGCGAAAGGACTCGGCTCGAGGGCTTTGAGTCTCCCTCTGCGTAAGCAGGGGCTTCCTGACAGCGTCTTGATCGAATGATATGGCTCCGAGGACTGGGGCATCGGTCACGCGTCGAAGATCTGCTTCTCCTCGGATCCGACTATCCAAGGTCGATCGCAACATGGCGCCGCCGAGGCCAAGGCCTAGTCCTAAGATTCCAGCTATCAGCAAATTAACGCGAGTGTTTGGGCCTGAAGGTGCAGAGGGAGCGATCGCTGGTTTGATTACCGACAGTTTGACAGGCGAGGTTCCACCAGTCTGAGGTTTCTCTAAGTTGTCAACTGCCAGGATCAAGCTGTTAGCAACAGCTTGTGCTATCCCGGCTGCTTGAACGGCGGAGAAATCGGTGACGGTGATGTTGATGAGGACGGTGTTCAATTCGGTCGTGGCCTGAACCTTGCTCGCCAATTCTTGTGCGGTCACGGAAAGACCTAGGGCGTCGATAGCAGGTTGCAAAACAGCCGGGGAACTGACCGTCTTGACGTACGATTGGACTCTTGCTTGGCTGAAATTATTGCCTTGCTGAAGTTCCTGAACGGAGCCAGAGCTCTGGATGGCCACGAACAATTGAGTCTCTGCCGTGTACGTTGGCTTGGCCAACGCCGAGGCGGCGCCCCCTGCTAGCAGGCCCGCCAAAGCCGTGGCAATGATTAACATCCAGTTACGCCGAAGGATGCGCATGTAGTCGCGTAGGTCCAAGCCGGGGTCCCCCTGGGTCGATTGCAGCGGGCCGAAATGCGACAAGCCCCCAACACTGCTATTTTAATGCGGTCTGGCCAATCATACCCGGCTGGCGGAGCTCCTGATTCCGGATGCCGGTGTGGTGGGAATCAGTCAATAGCGACCGCGATCACCCAGATGGCAGCTGCGTCGAGCGGCCGGGGCATGCCGCGGTCGGAGTGGATCCACTAGCGCGTGTCCACGTCCTCAAACACCAGGAACGTCTGCGTATCCAGCACCCCGGGCATGGACTGCAGCTGGTCGAAGATCACCCGGCGAAGGTCGATGTTGTCCACGGCGCGCACCAGCAGGATGACATCGAAGTCCCCGCCGACCAGAGCGATGTGATGGACCTCGGGGATCGCGCGCAGGAGTTCGCGCAACTCGCGCCAGGAATGCTGGCGCACTTTCAGCGTGACGTAGGCAGAAGACTTCAGGCCGGCTTTGATGGGATCCACCAGGGCGGTGAACTTGGTCAGGACGCCTTCGCCCGTGAGCCGGGCGATCCGGGTGTAGGCGTGGGCGCGGGAAATGTGGACGTTCTCGGCCACCTGTGTCACCGACATCCGGCCGTCCCGGGTCAGCTCCGCGATGATGTTCCGGTCCACATCGTCCAGCGGTACCGCCACCTGCTCTGATTCGAGCTCTGCCATTCGTCTACGACTCCCGCCGGTAATCCAGCTCACACTTACGATTTGTCTTCCAGATTAGGGCAAATTTGTGGACATCTCCACGATTTGCCGCGGGGCTGGATACGAAACATCGGCTGGAGGCATACTGGGAAAGATTAGTGGCTACAGAAGGACGGACCAATGACGATCTCCGCAGACCACGCTGCGCAGCCAGCTGCGCAGCAGGCCGCGCAACAAGATCCAGCCGGTGATGCCGTGAGCAAGTTCGGTATCACCGTTGAGGACTACATGCTGCCCGCACGCCACCAGATCCAGATGGTGGGCCCGGACGGAACCCTGAATCCCCACACGGAACAGGGCACCCAGCCGGGGCACGAGTACAGCCTGCCCAGCGAGACCGAACTGATGGCCGCCTACGAGCAGCTCGTCGTCGGCCGCCGGGTCAATGACCAGAACTCCGCGCTGGTCCGGCAGGGCCGCATGGCCGTCTACCCCTCCAGCCACGGCCAGGAGGCGTGCCAGGTCGCCGCCGCACTGTGCCTTGCCGAGGGTGACTGGCTGTTCCCCACCTACCGCGACTCGGTGGCCGTCATGGCCCGCGGCGTGGATCCCGTCCAGACGATGACGCTGTTCCGCGGCGACTGGCACGGCGGCTACGACCCCGCCAAGAACAAGGTCGGCATCCAGTGCACCCCGCTGACCACCCAGCTGCTGCACGGCGTCGGCGTGGCCCACGCCGCCAAGCTGCGCGGCGAGGACACCGTGGTCCTGGCCATGTGCGGCGACGGCGCCACGAGCGAAGGCGACTTCCACGAGGCCCTGAACTTCGCCGCCGTCTTCCACTTGCCCGTGGTCTTCTTCGTCCAGAACAACCAGTACGCGATCTCCGTCCCGCTCGCGCACCAGTCCGTTGCGCCCTCGCTCGCCCACAAGGCCGTGGGCTACGGCATGGCCGGCGAACGCGTTGACGGCAACGACATCGTGGCCCTGCTCGCCGTCCTCGGCCGGGCCGTCAAGCTCGCCCGGGAAGGTTCCGGCCCGCTGCTCGTGGAGGCACACACCTACCGGATGCAGGCGCACACCAACGCCGACGACGCCACCCGCTACCGGCAGGACAGCGAAGTCGCCGAATGGGTGGCCAAGGACCCGCTGAGCCGGATGCAGACCTACCTGACGGACCGCGGCCTGCTGGACGATGACCGCGCCGCCAGGATCACCGAAAAGGCGGAGGCGGTAGCCACGCAGTTGCGCGAAGGCCTCAGCGAAGAGGTCCCGGTGGAACCGCAGGACCTCTTCAAATACGTCTTCTCCACCCCCACCCCGCAGCTGAAGGAACAGTCCGCCATGCTCGCCGACGAACTGGCCCGCGACGCCGCATCCACCGCAACGGAGGCCGGCAAATGAGCCCCACCATCACCACGTCCTCCGAGGCGAACGGCAACGTCAGCGCCGCCACGGCGCGCGCCGCCGCGAAGGCTGCTGTTGAGGCCGAAAAGACCGGGCCGCAGACCATCACCCTGGCCAAGGCCCTGAACACCGCGATGGCGGACGCCATGCACGCGGACCCCTCGGTCCTGGTCTTCGGCGAGGACGTCGGCATGCTCGGCGGCGTCTTCCGCATCACGGACGGTCTCACCAAGACCTTCGGCAAGAGCCGCTGCTTCGACACCCCGCTGGCCGAATCCGGGATCGTCGGCATGGCCGTCGGCATGGCGATGAACGGCATGCGCCCGGTCATCGAGATGCAGTTCGACGCGTTCGCCTACCCGGCCTTCGAACAGATCGTCAGCCACGTCGCCAAAATGCACAACCGCACCAAGGGGGCCGTTAAGCTGCCCATGGTCATCCGGGTCCCGTACGCCGGCGGCATCGGGGGAGTGGAGCACCACTGCGACTCCTCCGAGGCCTACTACGCGCACACCGCCGGCCTGAAGGTCTTCACCCCGGCCACCGTGGCCGACGGCTACCGGATGCTCCGCGAAGCCATCGACTCCGACGACCCCGTCATGTTCATGGAGCCCAAGAAGCTCTACTGGTCCAAGGACCAGGTGGACCTGGACGCGCTGCGCGCCGAGCACGCCGCGAACACCGAGCGCGGCACCTCCTCCGAGGGCCGGGCCGCCGTCGCCCGCCCCGGCACCGACGCCACGCTGATCGCCTACGGTCCGTCCGTCCCGACGGCGCTCGCCGCCGCGGCCGCCGCCGCCGAGGAAGGCCGCTCGCTCGAAGTGATCGACGTCCGCTCGATCGTGCCGTTCGACGACGAGACCGTCTGCGCCTCGGTCCGCAAGACCGGCCGCGCCGTGGTCATCGCCGAGGCCCACGGCTTCGCGTCCGTGGCCTCCGAAATCGTCGCCCGGGTCCAGGAACGCTGCTTCCACCACCTGGCCGCACCGATCCGCCGCGTCACCGGCTTCGACGTGCCCTACCCGGCGCCGAAGCTCGAGCACTACTACCTGCCCGGCGTGGACCGCATCCTCGACGCCGTTGACGACCTCCAGTGGGAAGACTGACCATGAGCGAACCGAAAGTATTCCTCCTGCCGGACCTCGGCGAAGGCCTCACCGAAGCCGAGCTCGTGAACTGGCTCGTGGCCGTGGGCGACGAGATCCGCGTCGATCAGCCGATCGCCGAGGTGGAGACCGCCAAGTCCATGGTGGAGGTGCCCTCGCCGTACGCCGGCACCGTGGCCGTGCTGCACGGCGAACCCGGCCAGACGCTCGACGTCGGCAAGCCGCTGATCTCTGTGATGCCGGTTGGTGCCGCCACAGCCAATGCCGCCCCCGCCCCTTCGCCGGAGAGCATTCGTCCTGCGGACGATGCTGCCGGCTCCGACAGGCCCGATGCCACTCCCGGGGCGGCATTGCCTGCGTCGGCTGTTGTCCTTGCTGACTCGCCTGCTGCGGTTGCCGCGGAGGCGTACCGCGAGGAGGAGAAGGCTGGGTCCGGGAATGTCTTGATCGGTTACGGGACGCCGGGCGGGCATGGGGTTGCCCGCCGGACCCGGGCTCCCAAGCGGGCCGGGATGGCTGACGCTGTCAGCGGGGTATCTGCTGCCGAGAAGGCTGCCGATGACCTGGTGCTGATGAGCACCCGGGTTCCCGGGAAGCTGGGGGCGGTTATTTCTCCGCTGGTTCGCCGGATGGCGCGCGATCATGGGGTTGATTTGGGGGAACTCCAAGGGTCGGGGGCCAGCGGGCTCATCATGCGGCGCGATGTCGAGGCCGTCATCAAGCCGTCGCCGGTGGTTGAGCGCCCGGCGGCGGAGCCTGCAGCGCCGGCCGCGGCTTCCGGCACCGACGCGCGCACCGGGCTGGGCATTTCCGGGCGCACAGCGGTCCGGGGCGTGCGGAAGGCGGTCGCGGCGAACATGACGCGCAGCCGCTCCGAGATCCCGGAAGCCACGGTGTGGGTGGACGTGGACGCCACGGCGCTCGTGGAGATGCGTGCGGCGCTGAAGAAGACGGACCCGCACAACACCCCGGGCCTGCTGGCTTTCATCGCCCGGTTCGTCACGGCGGGGCTGAAGAAGTTCCCGGAGCTGAACACCAGGATCGTGACCACCGAGGATGCTGCGGGCGGGGCGATGCAGGAGATTGTGGCGTTCGACGGCGTCAACCTCGGTTTCGCGGCGCAGACCGACCGCGGACTGATGGTGCCCTCGGTGCGGAACGCGGACAAGCTCAGCGCCCGCGAACTGGACGCCGAGATCCGCCGCCTCACCGCCGTCGTGCGCGAAGGCAAGGCGACCCCGGCGGAACTGGGCAGCGGCACGTTCACGCTGAACAACTACGGTGTGTTCGGTGTGGACGGGTCCGCCGCGATCATCAACCACCCCGAAGTGGGGATCCTGGGCGTCGGGCGGATTATCGACAAGCCCTGGGTGGTCAGCGGCGAGCTCGCGGTCCGCAAGGTCACCGAGCTGACCCTCACGTTCGACCACCGGGTGTGCGACGGCGGCGCGGCCGGCGGTTTCCTGCGCTATGTGGCTGACGCGATCGAGAACCCGGGGTCTGCGCTCGCGGACATGTGATCTGCAGTGGGGCCGGCACCAGCGTGTGTTGCTAACCGTGACGATCTACCGTAATGCTCGTATGACTCCTGCCGGTAGAGGCATCCTTGTGCAGCATGTTCTTGAGGGCCGGTCAGTGGCCCATATGGCCAAGGACATGGGGATGTCGCGCACCTGCGCCGTCCGCAAGGTCAAACGCTATGTCGAAGACGCGTGAGCCGGGATGGAAGACGGTCTCCACGTCCGAATTAATGCTTGAACGCCACCTTCGGGGGAGACGGTTGACGCGATCATTGCTGCGCATGAGAAGTACAGCGAATGCCCGGTCGAGTGCGGATAACGTGCCAGGTCCCGCCCGCGGGGTCTCCCCGACCAACGCGACGGTCCTGGGGGAACCCCTGCACGTCGATGTGAAGAAGCGCGTGAAAATCCCCCCGAGGGGACGGCGTGTCCACGGCCGCAGCGAAGCCGTAAAAGGCCGCGGCATCGGCTTCGGACACGTCCATGTCGTTGTTGATGACCACTCCCAACTGGCTTATGTCGAAGTCGTCCCGGACGAGAAGGGCCCGTCCTGCGCCGGGTTCTTGGCCAACGCCGCGGTACTCATGGCCTCGAGCAGGGCACCTGCGCAAGAGCTCAAGATCGACAAGACGCCGACCTACGTCCGATCCGTGGACGTTGCCAAAGCCGCCGCGGATCTTAGTGGCAGAAACCGACGCACGAAATCGCGCAGCCGGTGGCTGAACGGCAAGGTCGAGCAGTTCAACCGCACACTGCATGAATCCTGGGCCTTACAAAGAATGCCTACGACTTCAGCGACCACCGGGCTCGAGCCCTGCGCAGCTGGGCAGACTTTTACAACCTCCGAAGAAATCACAGCGCTTAGGTCGACCACCCATCAGCCGATTTAACCAACTTGGTGGCTGAGTGCACCCATCTCCGTCAAATGTGTGGTGGCCCTCGGGCCGCCTTCCGGGGGCCAAGTAAAGAGCCGCCGTGGCGAGGTTGGTCATTCGGAGGCGCACCTTCCGCCCCGAAGCTGCCATTAGACTTGCAGGATTCATGTCGTGCAACATTCTGGGGGAACTATGGACACGATTAGCGGTCGCTTAGACCCACGGAACAATGCTCTTAACTTCTTGCGGCTGGTATTGGCGGCGCTAGTAATTGTGTCCCACGCAGCCCCCATCGGCGGTTATGGTGAAGCTCTCCGCTTCGGAGGCGTGCAGTTTGGAACCCTAGCGGTCGGCGGGTTCTTTGGGATCAGCGGATATCTGATTACGAGAAGCGGGGTAAATAGTGCGCTCCTGCCATACCTTTGGCGAAGGTTTCTACGAATTTTCCCCGGATACTGGGGCTGCTTGATTGTTGTTGGGCTGGGGTTCTCTGCCCTGGCAGGGGTTTCCCGAGGAGGGTGGTCTCCTGCCATTGGCATGGAGTACGTTCTTTCTAACGTGACGATGGTCTTCGTTGGCGATCCGCTGTCCGGGACTCTCGTTGGAGCTCCGTTCCCCGCGACGTGGAACGGGTCCTTGTGGACACTTCGGTACGAGTTGCTCTGCTATATCGCCGTCGGTTTCGCGTTGCTAATTCCGCGGATTCGCCGGATACGTCTGGTTGTACCCCTCGCGTTCGCCGCTCTGACTGCTGTCAGCGTGTGCGTACAGTTCTTTGGTGGTCCCCTGGCCGTTAGGGATATTGCTTTGCTGGTCCCGTTTTTCCTCGCTGGCGCGACCCTCTACCGTTGTTCGCACCGTATTCTTATCAATTGGAAGCTCGCATCTGGTGCCGCGGCCTTGCTGCTGGTGGTCATGATGTTCGGTTTCGGAAAGAGCCTTGCGGCCCTCCCTGTCGCCTATCTTTGCATCTGGATGGGAGTCGTCCTGCCACCGTCCTTCAGGCGAATCGGGTCACGCAACGACCTGTCTTATGGCATGTACCTTTACGGCTTCCCGGCCCAGCAGATGCTGGTCCTTGCAGGCGCTCACCATTTGGGGCTGCTGGCCTTCATGGTCTTGGGGCTTGCAGCATCGGTCCCGTTGGCGGCTGCAAGCTGGATCTTGATCGAGCGCCCGGCGATGCGGCTCAAAGACCTGGCAGGTATCGCCAAGTCCAAACTTTCCGTTCGGGCCTGACTCCGTCGCGCCACTAACGAGCGATGTTCCCTTCGGCGCAGCGAGGTGTCATGCTGACGCTTTACCGTATATGACCCCCGGAGAGCGGCTTCGATGAGCGCTCGGGTCCCGGCCGGCCCACGCATGGTTGCTTTGGCGAAGTTGCCGAGTATCTGAACGGTGCCGCGGAGCATGGTCTACGGGTAGAAGCCGGCGGGCGTGTTGCAATGTCCCGTTAGCCGTTTTGGAAGCGATCTGGCCTCCGGTCAACGGTGGCGGACGTCGCCGCCGGTCGTAAGGGCTTCAACGAGTTTGGCATCGACAAAGACGCGCAGACTAAGTCGGCTGTGCGCCGGGGGCCGGGGATGCTCAGGTGGAACGTATCCGCCATTGTCAGCGAGAACGGGCCGGCGCCGGACGTGAGCGAATCCATGGAATGGACCCGAAATCTCAAGGCGCGCCCGCACCTAAGAGGTGATCTTTGAGACTGGGCGAACAGACCGTTGGGCCGACAACGCGCGAGTCACTTGAACCCCAGGCTTCAGCCCAACGCGGGCAAGTTCAGCGCCCGCGAACTGAACGCCGAGATCCGCCGCCTCCCCGCCGTCGTGCGCGACGGCCGCGATGATCAACCACCCCGAGGTCGGGATCCTCGGTGTCGGGCGGATTATCGACAAGCCCTGGGTGGTCAGCGGCGAGCTCGCGGTCCGCAAGGTCACCGAGCTGACCCTCACGTTCGACCACCGGGTGTGCGACTGCGGCGCGGCCGGCGGCTTCCTGCGCTACGTCGCGGACGCGATCGAGAACCCGGGGTCTGCGCTCGCGGACATGTGAGCGGGAGAAGCCGGCACCGGAGAACTCCCGCCGGCGTCGACTTCGGATATCGAACAACTCGGGCACGCGGTCCGCCGAACCAAGCAAGTAGTCCGGTGGTGCGAAGACGAGTACTCTCCACTCTGTTTAAGAACGGTCCCAATCTCGCAGGCTTAGTCGCGTGGGTGAGATGCCGGCGCCGTTGGCGACGGCTTCGGGACTGAGTGGGGGAGACGAGATGAGCACTGGCTACAACATTCATGCGCGGGAGGAGAGGCGTGCCTCGAGGCGACGTGCCTGGCGATTCGCGCAGCTTTCCGGGCTCGCTGTCCTGGCGGCCACCACACTGACAGTTGTTTTCCTCGCTCTCTCGCGTCACTACTAGGTCCCCTCTCTGGTCCCAGCGCTTTTCTCCGCCTGTACGGAAAGCCACCGTGCCAGCCAAGACGCTGGTAGGAGCAGCAGCCACATGAACGGCGTGTGGGCGTTGAGGACGAACGCCGCGGGTATCGAGAGCAGGAAGACCAGCGCCACGGCAATCCGCGCATAAAAGATGCGGCGGTGGACGTGGGCGGCCATCTCGCGGTCCATCAGCCCCGCGTGCTTCGCGTAGCCCCAAATGGCCGCCAGCATCAGATAGACCGCGGCAATGTTGGCGGCGTACAAGACGCTGGGCCACGGGGTGGGGTCATCCCCGTAGTCGCTGAGGATCGACGTCGGACCCGGCAGCATGGCGATGAAGAACAAGAGGGCCAGATTTAGCCAGGCCAGGTTCGCATTGAATCGGCGGATGAGGGCAAAGTCGGAGTGGTGGGACATCCACGTCTTGGCGATGATGACAAAGGACAAGGCGTACGCCAGCAGCTGCGGCAGGGCAGCAACCAAGGCGTCGTCCACCTGGTCCGCGGGAAGTCCTTCAGGCAGTTTCAGGTCCAGGGCCAGGAGGGTCAGGGCGATGGCGAAGACGGCATCGCTGAAGAACACCATCCGCTCCAGGGACGTGCCGGATTTCAACGGGAGCCACCCCCATTCGTTCGGTGGAGCACCTGGCTCATCGAGGGAAGTAGCCCACAGGCTACACCCGTGACACTTGCGACGGCGACGGCTTCCGGATACATCCTGCCGGACTTGCACCGATGGGCATGCCCTCCGGGAATTGCCAGCCGGCGCGGGTAGAATCGAGGCCTGCACAGCGCACCAACAACGCCGGAAAAGCGTCGGAAATACGGAGATTCAATGTCACGATGGCTCGAAGTCGGTCCGGACAACTACGTACTGACAACTCAAGGTTCCCTGCTCAACACGGGTCTGGTGGTCGGCACCGAGCGCGCCATGGTGATCGACACCGGCGGCGGGCCCCTCCAGGGCCGCGAGATCCTGGCTGCCGTGCGGGAAAAAACCGGGCTGCCGCTCGTCGTGGTCAACACGCACGCCCACTATGACCACTTCTTCGGCAACGCCGTCTTCGCCAGTGACGGCGTCACGGAATTCTGGGCCCACGAGAACTGCGCTGCGGAGATCGAGGAGAACGGTGACGAGCAGCGCCGGCTGGTGGCCTCCGCGGAACCCGAAATGGCGGCCGGTCAGGGCCCCGACGCTGAGCTGGTGGTTCCGAACGCCATCGTGAAGGACCAGCCGGTTCTGGTGGATCTTGGCGGACAGACCGCCACCATGTTCTACCTGGGCCGTGGCCATACCGACGGCGACCTCTTGGTCGGCACCGCGAGCACCCTCTTCGCCGGCGACCTCGTTGAACAAGGTTCCCACCCGTCCTTCGAGGACTCATTCCCGGAAGACTGGGCCGATGCCCTCCGGCACCTCTCCGCGCTACGGCACCGCTACGAATTCCTGATTCCCGGCCATGGCGAACCGTGCTCGGACCAGTTCGTCAAGACCATGGCCAACACCATGACCACCGCGGTCCGGCAGGCGATCCAGGCCACCCGGGAAACCCCGGACGACGCAACCAAGGCCATCCCGATCCTGCCGTACGGCCCCGAACAGTCGCGCTGGTTCATCAAGCGCCTGCAGGACACGCGGGCCCACCGGTAGGATTTGCGGGTTCTGGCGCGCCGGTTGGCGAGGCTAGGCCCGCCGGTTGGACAACGCCGGTAGCCTGTGAGTAATCTCATCCCGGGCCCCTTTCCGTGGGCCCGCTCTCGCTAGCGACCTGCTAGTCCAGGGGATGGGGATCCCGGGGCCCGCGCCAATGGTGTCGCTGCTCTCAGGAGGTCTCACCTGTGACGTTGCCCGGCTATGTCTTTGCGCTGTGCATTTTGTTGGGGAGCCTCTTGATTCTCTCCGCCGTGTTCTACGTGCTGCTCCGCGCCCGGCGCCGCAGGCACGGGCTCACTTCCGTCACTCACCGCCAGGAGCCTTGACAGTGCCGTACATCGACATCAACCCCCACCGGTCCCGCCCCAAGTGGCGCGCCTACGTGGGCCTGGCGCTCCTGACGCTGGCCACCGGTTGCGTCGTTTTCGTGGCGCTTTCGTCTTTGTAGCTGAGTTTGCGCTGAGGGCTGCCGGCGGCGCAGCTGCCTCGATTTCCGAAATATTCCCTTGACGTGCCCTAACTGGCACAGCGTGCAGGTAGCATCGCCCACATGGGGGCAAACACGGGTGGGTACTACGCCAAGGATTCCAAGCGCGAGGCGCGGAGGAAGCGCCTGCGGGCGCTGGCATATGTGGGGCTGGGGGTTCTGGCCATCGCGACAGCTGTAGTGGTGGTGTTGGCGTTGCAGCGGTAATTCCGCAGCGCTAATTCCGTCAAGAAACGCGGGCGCGCCTTGCCCGCTGGTCCGCCACTGGGCACCTCTGGGCCTAGACTTGCTGTTTGGACGAATTCAAACAAGCAACGCAGCGGCCTGCGCTGAGAGTCCTAGGGGAATAAACATGTCCGAACCGGTGGACACCAAAACAGCCAACGACACGGTGGACGAAGAGCAGCCGGACCTCCGGCGCCGGCGTGACCGCCGCGGCGACGGCTCCGATGCCTGGACGGGAACCATGCCCATCATCACGCCCAACGAAGCGGACCTCCAACCGGTTCGTACCGCCCCCAGCAGTTCGTGGGCAGAAGCGGCCGCCGCGGCCGACGCGCCCGCGGCCCCCACACGCGCACCCGCCGGCGCGGCGGCGCCGTCGCCCGTGCCCGGGGCCCCCGAGGCCGCTCCTGCCGTGCCCGCCCAGCCCACCCGTTCCACCCGGTCGGCCAGCAAAGCGGCGGCCTTGGCCGACGGCCCGGTGCCTGACTTCATCAGTTCCCCGGGCCTCTTTGTCCGCGAGCAAAAGCCGCGGCCCATCGGCGGGTTCCGCGGCGCCCTTTACAAAATGACCGGGCTGAATCTGGGCCCGAGTGCCCGGCAGCGTGAGGAAGACGAGCTGGCCCGGCGCATCTCCCGCCAGCTCCAGGGCAGCTACAACACGGCCGTCCTGAGTCTCAAGGGCGGCATCGGCAAGACCTCCACCACGGTGGGAGTCGGGCTGACCCTGGCCGAGTTCCGTGGCGATCCGCCGTGCGCGATCGACGCCAACCCTGATTCCGGCGACCTCGTGGAGCGCGCCCTCGGCGAGGGGATCTACCAGCAGCAGAGCCCGCGCACCATCACCGACCTGCTCAAGAACATCGAGTCCGTCGATTCCCTCACCGCCCTGGCCCGCTACATGCACCATGCCGGCAGGCTGCACCTCATTGCCGGTGAACAGGACCCCGAGGTATCGGATTCTCTAACGGCCGAGGAATACCTGCGGATCCGCAAGCTCATCTCCGCCTACTACTCCGTGGCACTGATCGACTGCGGCACGGGCGTGACGCACAATGCCATGAGCGGCATCCTGCAATCGGCGGACAACCTGATCATCGCCGCCGGCTACGCGGTCAGCGGCGCCAAGCGGGCCCGCAGCACGCTTCACTGGCTGGCCAGCCACGGCTACGAGGACCTGGCCCGCAACGCCGTCGTGGTCATCACCGACAAGGACGAGGTGTCCACCCGGGTGGACAAGGACGCCATCGAGGAACACCTGTCCGGCATCTGCCGCCAGCTGATCGCGGTTCCGCACGACCGCGGGGTGGCCGACGGCGACCTCGTCACCCTTGATGTGCTTCGCCCCGAAACGCGGCGCGCGTACCGGGAGATCGCCGCGGCAATCGTCGACGGATACGTCTAAGCGGGACCCGTGCCGACCTCCGCGGTACATTTGAGCATGGCCAACAACTCACTCGGGGTCGACGCCGCCCGCCACCTCCAGGACCTGCTTCTGGGGACCGACAACGTCGAGGACTTCCTGGGCCGCCTCGCGGAGTTCTCGGCCGCCACGCTGAGCAGTACGACCGGCGCCGAGATTGAGTGCGGCGTGACCCTGCAGCGTCGGAAGCGGACCATGACGGTCGCGGGCAGCAGCCCGCGGGCGGTCACCCTGGACCGCATTGAGCAGACCCTCGGGAACGGCCCCTGCATCGAGGCGCTGCGGACCAGGTCCGTGGTCCTGCTGGCGGATGTCGACGCCGATCCCCGCTGGCCCGACTACCAGCGGCAACTTGCCGCCAACGGGTGCCGCAGCACCCTGGGCGTTCCGCTGGAAATCGGCGACGACGCCGCCGCGGCCCTGAACTTCTTCGGCGCGGACACCGGGCTGTTCACGGAGGACATCATTGCGGAGGCGGCCGGATTCGCCGACCTCGCCGGCCGCGCCCTCCGGCTGGCCCTGCGGCTCGGAACCTTCCAGTCCCGGGCCGAAGATCTGCAGGCGGCCATGGAACACCGCACGTCCATTGATCTTGCCTGCGGCGTGATCATGGCCCAGAACCGCTGCTCCCAGGACCAGGCAATGGCCATCCTCACCCGGGTCTCCAGCAACCGGAACCAAAAGCTCCGGGAAGTCGCGGCGGACGTGCTCCGGCACCTCACCAGCCAGGAAGTCCACACCCACTTCGACGCGTAGGACAGGGACGGCCGCGGCGCATGCCTAGGATGAAGGGGATGACCACCACACGCCTCGCGCCCTTCAGCCTCCGCAGCATCGCCGTTCCCGCGTTCGGACCGGCCCTCATGTTCAGTCTGGGCGAGGGGGCGATCCTGCCCGTGGTTGCCCTGTCCGCCCGTGATCTTGGCGCCTCCGTGGCCGGGGCCGCGCTGATTGTCACGCTGATCGGCCTCGGATCGTGGTTTTTCAACCTGCCGGCGTCACTGATCACCCTGAAATTCGGGGAACGCTGGGCGATCGTGGGGGCCGCGGCCGCCAGCGCGTTCGCCCTCGCCGCGGCGGCGGTCGCGCCGCTGTTTTCCGGAGGCCTCTGGGTGCTGGCGGCGGCTATGGTGGTGGTCGGCATGGCCGCCAGCGTATTCAGCCTGGCCCGTCAGAAATACCTGACCGAGGCCGTGCCGGTCATGCTCCGGGCCCGGGCCCTGTCCACGCTCGGCGGCGTCAACAGGATCGGGATCTTCATCGGCCCGTTCGTTGGCGCCGCCGTGATGCAGTTTGCCGGCATCAGCGGGGCCTACTGGGCCGGCGTCGTGGCGATGGCCGCCGCGGCGGCGGTGTCGATCACCATCCCGGACCTCGAGGCGAAGCCGCTACCGGCCGACGGCGTTCCGGTGCAACAGCCCACCCTGCGCAGCGTCGCGGTGTCCCACGCCGGCGTCTTCCTGAGCGTGGGGGCCGGGGTGCTGCTGCTGAGCGGGCTGCGCGCCTCGCGCCAGGTAGTCATCCCGCTGTGGGCCGATCACCTGGGCCTGGACCCCACCCAGGCCTCGCTGATCTACGGGATCTCCGGGGCGATCGACATGCTGGTGTTCTATCCGGCAGGAAAGCTGATGGACCGCAAGGGCCGGCAGTGGGTGGCCGTGCCGTCCACGCTGATCATGGGGGTGGCCATGGTGCTGATCCCGCTCAGCACGGGCTTCGTCTCGCTCATGCTGGCGGCGCTCCTGATTGGCTTCGGGAACGGGATTAGCTCCGGCCTGAACATGACGCTCGGGGCCGACTTCTCGCCGGACAACGGTCGCGGCCAGTTCCTGGGCATCTGGCGCTTCATGGCCGACGCCGGCGCCACCGGCGGGCCCGTGCTGCTCTCCGCCGTCACCGCCGCCGCGTCGCTGGGGGCCGGCGTGGCCGCGACCGGTGTGATCGGCTTCGCCGCCGCCGCAGTGTTCGCCGTGACCATCCCGCGGCTCAAGCACCGCCGGAACTACTGACCACCTGAACTCCCGACTGGCCGGGCTGCCGGCGCGGGCTGCGCCGCTACCGGTCCCGCCGTCGTGCGTCCCGCCGTCGTGCGTCCCGCCGTCGTGCGTCCGGCTGCCGGGCGGCCAGGCCGAACAGCCACACGCCGGCCACCGTTGCGAGGTAGCCGGCAATGACGATCAGCGACGAGCCGGCCCAAAAGTAGCTGGTGGTGCTGACCTCCTGGCCGCCCGGGCTGATGCTCAGCAAGACGACGGCCGCCACCCCGGCCGCGGCAAGACCGGTGAGGACGGGAAGCGCCACCCACACCCTGGCCGAGGCCCAGTGTTCGTTGTAGCCGTTCCAGACGTTCCAGCCCGGGCCCCGGCGGATGATCAGCCAGCCGGCCGGGATCATGAAGGACCCGACCACCAGGAAGGCCGCCACCACATCGGCGGGCCGGTGCCACTGGTTGATCAGCGTGGATACCCCGGTGGCGACGGCGAAGCTGCCGCCCAGATATCCGGCCAGCGGCCGCCAGCGCGGCGAAACCATGAGGAACACGGCGGCGGCGGCCGAGGCCGCCATGGTGGTGTGGCCCGAGGGCAGCGAATTCAGTTCCAGCGTCTCCACACCGCGGTACGGCCGGACCGGAAGCCAGTCCTTCAGGATCTGGGTGGCAAGGTTGGCGCCCACGCACGCCGCAATCGCAATCACCGCCGCCGACCAGCGGCGCCGCAGGATGGTGACGAACACGACCACAACCGACGCGATCGCCACGGAGAGCGCCGGCAGCCAGTCCAACAGCTTGGTGGCGGCCTTGCCCGCGGTACCGCTGAGCTCCACGGCTTCCACAAGGGCCGATTCGTCAATGAACTGGCCCGTGGTGGTACGGACAAAGAAGACATAGGTGACGGCCAGCGCGGCGATGCAGGCAACCGTGGCCAGCACGAACAAGGCGGCGGTGGCCCTGCCGGGGGACCACTGCGCCTGCGGATCCGGCGTGGCGCGGTCCCGCGTGCTGCGCTCCGGCCTTTCGGGCGCACTCGCCGGGAGGACTTGTGTTTCCGCGGCCTGTGTTTCCTGGACCGGTATCTCCTGGGCTGGTGTCTCCCGGACCTGGGTTTTTTTAACCTCTGTTTCATAGACCGGGGCAGACGGGTCCCAAGGGGTGCGTTCCTGCCGAAAAGTCATGCCATTAAGAGTCCCATAGAACCCTGCGCGCCAGCTGAAGGGCACGGCACGGCCAGAGAGTAGTGCCCGGTCGAGAAAACGAGTACTCACTACTAGTGCGCCGCCGGACCGGAATTTGTAGAGTCGTGTTTGTGCCGGCGCGGCTTGTCCCCGGCACGGCGCTCCTTGAGCGGGGCCGGCGGAGACGAGTTTCCTGGACCAGGGACTCACCCCCAGTCGACGCCGGCCCAATCAAGGATCCTGCCCGGCTCCCGGTGCCGCGTTCGTGTGCCCCGCGTCCGAGACCGGTGTCCGGGAAAACTCCGCAGTACATTCCCTGTACGTTCTCCTGGGTGCATTCCCCGTAGTGCATTCCCAGTACAGTGGCTCCATGCCTGCCCTCCCCATGGACCCCCCGGAACGTCCCGCCGCGCCCCTGCCCGGCCTCGACGAACTCCTGGCCGGCGCCCACGTGGTGAGCCTGCCGATGCGCGTGAAATTCCGGGGCATCCTGCAGCGGGAGGCCCTGCTGCTCCGCGGGCCGCTGGGCTGGGGCGAATTCTGTCCCTTTCCCGAGTACGGCGACCCCGAGGCCTCCCGCTGGCTTACGGCCGCCATCGAGGCCGGCTGGGCAGGGTTCCCGGCGCCCCTGCGGGACAGCATCCCGGTCAACGCCACGGTCCCTGCCGTACCGGCGCACCGGGTGCCCGAGATCCTGGCCCGCTTCGGCCGGGTGGACGCGGTCAAAGTCAAGGTCGCGGAGCGCGGCCAGAGCCTGGACGACGACGCCGCCCGGGTGGCGGCCGTCCGGGCTGCGCTGCCGGACGCCGCAATCAGGGTGGACGCGAACGGCGGCTGGGATGTGCCGGAGGCCGTCGCGGCACTGACGCGGCTCGCCGCCGTCGGACTTGAATATGCCGAACAGCCCGTACCCGAGATCGCGGGCCTCGCCGAGGTCAGGCGGCTGCTCCGGGCCGCCGGCGTTCCCGTGCTGATCGCCGCGGATGAGAGCGTGCGCAAGGAGGACGACCCCCTCAAAGTGGCGCGGGCAGGCGCCGCCGACCTGATCGTGGTCAAGGTGGCCCCGCTCGGGGGAGTGCGGCGCGCCCTGCGGATCGTGGCGCAGGCCGGGCTGCCCGCCGTCGTGAGTTCGGCGCTGGACACCTCGGTGGGGATCCGGGCCGGGCTGGCCCTCGCTGCCGCCCTGCCCGAGCTGCCCTACGCCTGCGGCCTGGGGACAGTGTCCCTGCTCGCCGCCGACGTCACGGAAGATTCCCTGGTCCCCGACGACGGCGCGATCGCCCTGCGCGACGTCCGCCCGTCGCCCGAGCTGCTGGCAGCGCACGCCGCCTCGCCGGAACGCCGGGACTGGTGGCTGGACCGGCTGCGGCGAGTGCACGCGGTGCTGGCCGCGCGACGCGCTTAACGCAGGGGCCCGGCTGGGGCAGCGGAGCTCCCGCATGGCAGGATGATTCCATGACTCCCCACCCACCTGCACAGGTACGCGCACGCCCGGGCCGTTGGGTGCCTGGAATGCTGGGAGTGGTTTTGCCGGCCATGATCAGCGCCGCCGCGTGTTCGGCTCCGCCTGGACCGGCCACGCCCGCCACCGCTCCCATCCCGGGGGCGAGCCAGCCGGCGCGGGCCGGGGCTTCCGGCTCAGCGGCCCCGAGCGCAGCGCCAACGGCTGCGGGATCCCAGCCGGCTGCCCTGCCTGGCAACGGCAATTCGGTGCGGAGCGCACTGGAAGCCCTGGTCCGATCCTCACCGCAACCGGGCCGGGACCAGGTGCGCTCGGCCCTTGCCGCCGCGGACATTGACCCCGCCAGTGTGGAGGTGTCTGCCTCGCGCACGCCGACGGGACTGGGCGTGGAAGCCGTGGAAGCCGCGGTGCTGACCGCCGGCCAATGTTCAGTGGCGCAGATCCGGTCCGGAACCGTGCAGGTGACCGTGCTGCCGGTTCTTTCGAACGGACGGTGCTTCCTTGGCACTAACGACAAGTAACGGCCGGACCGGGCGGGCGAGCACAATGGACTGCTTCCGTGCGGGATCGGCCTTGACCCCGGCGGCCAGGAAAACCCGGGATGAGGAGGGGTATGTCTGAGGTGCTGACCGGCACGCGTAGGGGGTCCCGCAACACGAAACCCGTACGGCGGAGCCGCGTGCTGATCGTGGTGCAGGTCCTGGGTGAACTGCTGATGACTCTCGGGGTGATAGCCCTTCTCTTCGTCGCCTGGCAGTTGTGGTGGACAAACGTCGAAGCTGACGCCACCCAGGGCGCCGCCGTGAAGCAGTTCGTGCAGGAGCACCCGGTGCCCGGCGCGGCGGCAGCCCCGGCAGCTCCCGCGGCCGGCGCCGGCCAGGGCACAGGATCGCAGGACATACCGGTGGGCAAGGCGCCGGGTCACGGCCAGGCAATCGGCGTCATCTACGTCCCCCGGCTTGGCGCCGACTACAGCCGGCCTGTTGTTGACGGCACCAGCCAGGAGGTCCTGGACACACTGGGTCTGGGCCACTACGAAGCCACTGCCATGCCTGGTGAGGTGGGAAACTTTGTGGTTGCCGGGCACCGCCAAACTCACGGTGCCGTGCTCGATAACATCCACACCCTGGTGCCGGGGGACAAGATCTATGTCCAGACTGCTGACGGTTTCTACACCTATGTGTACCGGAACCAGGAAATCGTCCTGCCGGACCGGACGGACGTCCTGTTGCCGGTGCCCGGCGAACCGGGGGCGAAGCCTCAACAAAGAATCCTCACGATGACCAGCTGCAATCCGCGGTTTGGGTCGCAGGAACGCATCATCGCCTACTCCGTGTTTGAGTCATGGCAGCCGCTCAGCGCCGGGCCGCCGGCCGCCATCGCGAAACAACTGGCACAGCTGCAAGGAAAGGGCTAACACATGTACGTCTGGTTGTTCCGGCAACTTCCCGGCCCCTGGTGGGTCCGGACGCTCATCTCCCTGGCATTGCTCGCAGCCGTGCTGTGGGTACTGGTGGGGTATGGGTTTCCCTGGTTTGCTGACGTAACGCATTTGACCGACGCAACCGTCGGGTAAGACTGGGGACGGTGTACTCAGGCGGGTTCGGCGTCAGCGGCCTCAGCGGCGTGCACTCAGGCGGGTACGGCGTCAGCGGCCTCAGCCGCGTGCACTCAGGCGGGTTCGGCGTCGGCGGCCTCAGCGGCCGGCGTTGAAGTGCGCCTGGACCTGGGCTGCGGTGAGGGCCGTGGGGTAGACCGCCGCGTTGTCGACGCTGCCGGCGAAGAACGAGCTGGTGGCGGCTCCGGGCCAGTCCCTGTTCTTGTCGAAATCCATGCTGTCGTAGCCGACGCGCCAGTAACCGCTGTAGGCGCGCTCTGCAACGAGGCCCTTGTTGGCAGCTACCTGCACACCGTCCACGTACAGGACCGACCCGGCAGGAGTCATGGTGGCCGTGGCCAGATGCCATTGGCCGTCGGTATATGCGGCCGGACTTGTGATGGCGGTGGCTTTGTACTGCTCGCTGTTGCCGTTGCGGGTAGCCGCGCCGAAGCTGATTCCGCCGGTATCCGTCATGTATAGGTGGCGGTCTGAGAGCGTGGACTCTCCGGTCCGGGCGTCCCCGAATCCTAGAAGCCGTCCGCCGGTGGACCCCGGCATGGCTTTGAACCAGATTTCCACGGTGAAGGTATCCGGAGCGCTGATGAGTTGGGGGGTGCTGACGTACCCGGCGGCGTCGCTAAGGGTCAGGGCCGGACTTTGGCCAGCGGCGCAGGATCCGGAGACGCGTGCGGTGGCACCGCGCAAGGTGCCGTTCCTACCGTTTCCGGATGCGTCCTCGGCCACAGTCCCGGCAGCCTCGTTAAACGCATAAAACACGGACGGGTTGTCCTGCACCGTGGGGGACAGGCAAGGGTAGCTGCTCAGTGCCGCAAAGCTGCTGGCCGGGGTGGGGGCGGCGGCCGAGAAGGCTGCATGTGCCGGCGCAGCCATCAACAGCTCAGGGGCCACCAGGATGGGAAGCGCGGCCAAGCACAGCAAGGCGCGGATGGCCCGGGCCCTCCGCGTCGTTGCCCGGGCACGCCGCCGGAGGGCGGGGCGAGCGGTGTGGGCGGTGTCGGCCCGTGGCGACGGCTGCGGGCCGCGCGTCGTTCCCGTCTTGGCGGGGTCCTGGGTCTTGGCAGAGTCCTGGGCGCCGCGGGAAGCTGCGCTGGAACCGGAGGCCGCGGCAAGGGTCAGGGCTGAAACCGCGACGAACACCGCGGCGAGATTGCCCCAGTTCTTTTCGGCCAGCCACACAACAGGAAGTCCCACATAGGGGACGCGAAGTACAGCCACGCCGTGAACTGCCTCCGGCGTGACCGGGGACGAATCGTTGGCCGAGTTCGCATCGCCGCGCAGGATGAGGTTGCCGCCGGGGGCGTCCTCTACATAGCGGTGCAGGCGCAGCTTGTTGGCATGATCCGGGTCATCTACCAGCAGGATGTGGCCCAGTGAGGCCGTTCCGGTGGGGATTGGCCGGGCGATAACCACATCGCCGGCAGAGATCCGGGGCTCCATGGAACCGGTCATCACGGTGGTTGGTTGCCATCCCAGAGCGAAGGGGAGCAAGGCCCACGCCAGCATCCCGAGGAGGGCGAACAAGACTGCCCGTGCCACGAGGGACACGGCCAGCCGGACGGCTCCTACGCCAGCGAGCTCCGGGCCGCCGTCGTGAAGTTCCACGGCGGTTCCGGCAGCTTCCGCGGCCCGGTGGGTACCGGAAGTGGTTGCTGCGGCGCCGTGGTCACGGCGGAACCGTGGGTGCACCCCGGTTCGCCGGAGACCCGGCCTGTGGGTCGTGTTGCTGTCCGGGGTCCCTCCGACGTTTCCGCGGGGCGTCCGGGCATCACGGTGCCCGGACGTCGCGGGCAGTCGGCTCGGTCCGGGCATCGGCTTAGCTGTTCTGTGCTTCCCAGGTGAAGCCCATGGAGGCGGTGCCACCCATGGTGGTGTTCGGTGCAGTTGATTTGACCGTGTACGTGATCTTGTACGTGCGGGTTTCCGTGGCAGTGCCGGTCGGGGCCCAGGAGCCCCAGCCCGTCGCGAAGCCGGTCTTGTCAGTGCCGAAGGCCATGAGAGTGCCGGTGTATGGCGTTGTTGCGGGGGCCAAAACCTTGAAGTCGCCGCAGGTGCTGTCTGCGCCGGTGCCCTCGGTGATGGTCAGGTCGATGTTGGAGCTGAGGTCCTTGGTGGTGCTCGCCGTCGTGGCGTAGAGCTTCACGGTGGAGGCCAGAGAGCCGCTGGAGGTCACCGTGATGCACTTGGCGCCGGTCGAGCCGGGCTTCAGGCCTGTTGCGGTAAACATTGCGGTCGAGGCGTTTGCGCCGGCCCCGCTCGAGACGTTGCCGTCGAGTGCGACGGTTCCCGCCGTCCAGTTGCTGGAGGAGCTCTCTACTTTGGCGCTGAAGGCCGAGTAGGAGGCCTGGGAGACGGCGACGCCGCTCACCAGGAGTGCTGCCGGGACAACTGCCCATTTGGCCCAAGTGGCCGTGCGTGCTGAAATCTTTGCCATGACGTGCTCCTGGTGATGAGGTGGGGCCCCTGCCCCGTATGAGACCTAGCGCCGGCTCCCTGAGCGGAGCCTGCAGAAGTAAACCTACACACGATTGACTTGAAAATCAAGCAAAAAGTTTTTCCCTCTAGTTTTACGGGGGCTGCACCCCCTGCTTCTAGGGGTTTTCAAGGTAATTAGCTTGAGAGTAAAGTAGATCAGGAAACGGATTGAGGTTCGATCCGCAGCACGGTTTGAAGCAGGGCGCCTATGATGGGTTGGCCGCAGAGAGCTGGGCACAGAAACAAGGAGCTGGACATGTCAGACCACGCTGAGGGGTCACCGGGGGACAAAGACGCGCTGCTGCGCATCACTCAGGGCCTGCGGCGCGTTGACGTCGGAACGTACGCCCTCAGAATCCGGCTGGCCGAGAAGCTGGGCATCGGCACCATCGACATCAACGCGATGGCTTTTGTGGGCGAGGTCGACGGCATGACCCCGAAGGCCCTCGGCAATCTGCTGAATATCACCACCGGATCCGTGACCGCCATGGTGGACCGCCTGGAATCCAAGGGCTTCATGATCCGCAAGCCCAACCCCACGGACCGGCGCAGTGTGCTCTTGCACCTGAGCCCGGCCGGGACCCACGCGATGCAGTGGGCCACGGAGCACTTCGCTGAAGCCGCCGCGGCAGTCCTCGAGGGATCGCGCGAAGACAGCATTTCCGACGTCGCCAGCTTCCTTGAAGGAATCGGGCAGCGGCTGCTTGCCGCCGCGAGCACGCCGGAGTAGACGCGGAGCTGTCCGGGGAGTTCACCGGACCTTAACCCGGGAGACGGGCCCGCGTCGTCAGCGGCTGGAAGGGTGGGCGCGACCGCAACTCACCCCATGGAAGGTCTCTCCATGTCTGTCTCCTCCGGACGCACGTTTTCCCTGCTCCCCGTGCTTGGCCACACCAAAGGCAAGCGAAGCCCCGTCACCTGCGCGCTGAAGTGTGACAACGCCTGCTCGGGCGAGGTCTGCAACACCAGCACCAACAGCTACTTCCGGGACATCGCCTCCGCCACCATGTCCCGCCGCGCCGCGCTGGGCTTCGGCGCCGCCGGCGCGCTCGCCGTCGTCCTCGGCAACGCCGTGACGTCCGCCGATACGGCAGTGGCCGACGGCGGCCCGGGCCTCGCCGCCGCGGCCAAGGACGGATTTGGAAAATCCAAGCTGCAGTTCACCGCCATCGCTCCGGTGGACGCCAGCGTGGACAAGCTGACCGTCCCGGCCGGGTTCATCTGGCAGCCGGTCATCCGCTGGGGCGACCCGCTCTTCAACGACTCGCCGGCCTTCGACCTGGACCACCAGAGCGCGGCGGCGCAGACCCGCCAGTTCGGCTACAACAACGACTACACCGACATCCTGCCGATCGATGGCTCCAAGGACCGCCGGGCCGTGCTCTTCACCAACCATGAATACACCAACGAGTCCATCATGCTGCCGGCCGGATTCGACGCCGCCGAGGCCCGCGCGATCGGCCGTGCGGCCCACGGCCTCACCGTGGTCGAGTTGGAGCGTGCGAACAAGAACAAGCCCTGGAGCTACGTCCGGGGCGCCGGGCTGAACCGCCGTTTCCTGACCGACACCATCTACGAGCTCGACGGCCCCGCCGCCGGGTCCCCGCTGCTGAAGACCGCCGCCGATCCCTCCGGCCGGGCCATCCAGGGCACCCTGGGCAACTGCTCCGGCGGCACCACCCCGTGGGGCACGATCCTCTCCGGCGAGGAAAACTTCAACGGCTACTTCGCCGCGCCCGGAACCTCCGACGCCGACAAGCGCTACGGCCTGACCAGCAAGCCCACCGCCCGCCAGTGGGAACTCGATGACCCGCGCTTCGACACCCGCAACCCCGGATATCAGAACGAGGCCAACCGCTTCGGCTGGATCGTGGAAGTGGATCCCTTCGATCCCTCCTCCACGCCCCGCAAGCACTCCGCGATGGGCCGCTTCAAGCACGAGGGCGCCAACGTGATCGTCGCCAAGTCCGGTCACGTGGTGGCCTACATGGGCGACGACGAGCGCTTCGACTACCTGTACAAGTTCGTTTCGGCCGGCACGTACCGGCCCGGAAAGACGGCGGAGGACCGCAGGAACAACCTCACGCTGCTCTCGGAAGGCGACCTGTACGTCGCGAAGTTCACCGGCAATTCCCCGGCCGACGGGTTCGACGGAGCGGGCAAGCTTCCGGCCGACGGCGCCTTCGACGGCGCCGGTGTTTGGCTGCCCCTCGTGGTGGGCGGACAGTCCAAGGTGGCCGGGATGTCCGTGGAAGAGGTACTGGTGTACACCCGCCTCGCCGCCGACAAGGTGGGCCCCACCAAGATGGACCGCTGCGAGGACGTCCAGCCCAGCCCGCACACCGGCAAGGTCTATGTGGTCTGCACCAACAACGCGGACCGCGGCAAGCCCGGCAAGGAAGGTGCCACCGAGGTCAACCCCCGTACCCTCAACCGCGACGGCCACATCGTCGAAATCACCGAGACCGGTGACCAGAGCTCCACAACGTTTGGCTGGAACCTGCTGATGGTCTGCGGCGATCCGGCCAAGAACTCCGCCACCTACTTCGCCGGGTTCCCCGCGAACCAGGTCTCACCGATCTCCTGCCCGGACAACGTGGCCTTCGACTCCGTGGGTAACCTCTGGATCTCCACCGACGGTGCGCCCTCCAGCATCGGCTACGCCGACGGGCTCTTCAAGGTGACCCTGGACGGTGCCGAACGCGGGAAGGTGGAGCAGTTCCTCGCCGTCCCGCGCGACGCCGAAACCTGCGGCCCGGTCATCCACGACGACGAGCGCACCGTCTTCGTTGCCGTCCAGCACCCGGGCGAGGAAGGCACCTTCGCCGAACAGCACTCGTACTTCCCGGACTACGTCGCGGCCGGCTCCACACCGAAGCCCGGCCAGGTGCGCGCCCCGCGTCCGTCCGTGGTCCAGGTGTTCCGCACCGGCGGCTAGCTTCCTCCCGCCACGCTCCCTCACGTTTGGCAGGTTTCCTTCCCACGCTCCCTCACTTCCCTTATTTTGGCGGCGGGAGGTGAGGGAGCGTCGGGTTTTTGGCGGCAGGAGGTGAGGGAGCGCCGGGTTTTTGGCGGCGGGACGTGAGGGAGCGTCGGGTTTTTGGCGCGGGACGTGAGGGAGCGTCGGGTTTTTGCCGAACTGATAATTTGGGACTGTGAATAATCCGGCCGAATTGGTTGTCCCCAGAGTCCAGGCTGCAATTGCCACCGCGTTTGGCGAAGAGTTCCGGCAGACGGATCCGGTGGTCAGGCCCTCCCAGTTCGCCGACATCCAGATCAACGCCGCCATGGCCCTGGCCAAAAAGGCCGGTCTGCCGCCGCGGGACGCCGCCGCCCGGATCGTGGACGCCCTGAACCTGGACGGCATCTGCACCAGTGTGGAAATCTCGGGGCCCGGCTTCATCAACCTGAGCTTTGACGGCACCTGGATCGAGGAGCTGCTCAATGCGGAGTCGGTCCAGGCCGCGTCCCCGGCCACGGCCGTCACGCCCGCCGCGACACCGCAGCGCGTCGTCGTCGACTATTCCTCCCCGAATGTCGCCAAGGAAATGCACGTCGGCCACCTGCGCACCACCGTGGTGGGGGACAGCCTCGTCAAGGTGCTCGAAGCCCTCGGCGACACCGTGATCCGGCAGAACCATATCGGTGACTGGGGCACCCCGTTCGGGATGCTGATCGAACACTGGCTGGAGATCGGCGAGGACTCCCCGGAGGCGGCGCTGCTGGTGGAGGACCCCAGCGCGTTCTACCAGGCCGCCCGGGCCAAGTTCGATGCCTCCGCCACCGACGAGGACGGCTTCGCCACCCGGGCCCGGCTCCGCGTCGTTGCCCTGCAGGGCGGCGACCAGGAGACCTTCGCCGTCTGGCAGCGGCTGGTCGCCCAGTCCAAGCGCTACTTCAACGCCATCTACTCCACCCTCGGCATCAGCCTTACCGATGACCACATCGCCGGAGAAAGCTCCTACGACGCGCATCTGGCACAGCTGTGCCAGGAACTCGAGGAACGCGGCCTGGCCCGGATCAGCGACGGCGCCCTGTGCACCTTCCCCGCAGGATTTACCGGCCGCGACGGGCAGCCGCTGCCGCTGATTATCCGCAAGTCCGACGGCGGCTACGGCTACGGCACCACGGACCTCGCCACCATCCGCTACCGGGTCCGCGACCTGGCGGCCAACCGGATCCTCTACGTCGTGGGCGCCCCGCAGAACGTCCACCTGCGCATGGTCATGGCCAGTGCCCGGGACGCCGGCTGGCTTCCGGAGACGGTCGAGGCCGTGCACGTGCAGATCGGCAACGTGCTCGGCGAGGACGGAAAGATCCTCAAATCCCGTTCCGGCGCACCGGTGAAGCTCATGGCCCTGCTCGAAGAGGCCGTGGACCGTGCCCGCGCCGTCATCGACGCGAGCCGGCCCGAGCTCAGCGAGGCGGAGCGCGCCGTGACCGCCCGCCAGGTGGGCATCGGCGCCGTCAAGTACGCCGACCTCTCCACCGGCCACGACACCGAGTATGTCTTCGACTTCGACCGCATGCTCGCCCTCAGCGGCAACACCGGACCCTACGTGCAGTACGCAGCGGCGCGGATCCGCTCCATCCTGCGCAAAGCCGGGGTACTGGAAGAAATCACCGACGACGGCGGCTCGCCGTCAGCCGGCGCCGCGGGAACTCCGGCGGCCGGCACTCCGGCAGCCGAAGCATCCGGCGGCCCCGCCACGGCGATCGCTGTCGTCGAACCCGCAGAACGCGCGCTGGCCCTGCACCTGCTGGAGTTCGACGCAACGCTGAACAAGGTGCGGGACGCGCTGGAGCCGCACCGGCTCTGCGGCTACCTCTTTGAGCTCGCACAGCTCTTCACCACGTTCTACGACCAGTGCCCGGTGCTCAAGGCCGAGGAATCCGTCCGGGACTCGCGGCTGGCCCTGTGCGCGCTGGCTCTGCGCCGCCTCTCCGGCGGCCTGGAACTGCTGGGCATCGAAACGCCGGAGAACATGTGAGTCCGGCGGATTCCGCTGCCGGCTCATCCGCTCCTGGCGGCCTGACCGCGGTGGAGGCTGCACGCATCGCCGTCGACACGTTGCTCGCCGCCGGTGTGCGCCAGGTGGTGGTGTCCCCGGGATCGCGCTCGGCGCCCATGGCCTACGCCCTGGCCGAGGCCGAAGCCGCCGGACGGGTGGAGCTGCTGGTCCGGATCGACGAAAGGTCCGCCGGCTTCACCGCCCTGGGCCTGGCCCTGTCCGCCGGTGCGCCCGCCGCCGTCCTGACCACGTCCGGGACCGCCGTCGGCAACCTCCTCCCGGCCGTCATGGAGGCCAACCATGCCGCGGTGCCGCTCGTGGTCATCTCCGCCGACCGGCCCGAGGAGCTGCGGGGGACCGGCGCCAACCAGACCACCGTGCAGCTGGACCTCTTTGGCGACCACGTCCGCTTCGCCGTCGACGTGCCCGCGGGCAGCGATCCGCAGCGCGCCGTCGAAACGGCCCTCAGTGCCGCCACCGGAGCTTTCGAGGACGCCCCGCCCGGGCCGGTGCAGCTGAACCTCGCCTTCCGCGACCCACTGGTCCCGGCCGTGGGCGACGGGCTGCCCGCGGCCGCCGGAGGCGGCATCTACCGGGCCGCCCGGAACCCCCTGGCCCTGGACTTTCCGGCCGCGTCGACGGCGCTGCCGGAACGGCGCACCGTGGTGCTGGCCGGGCACGACGCCGGCCCGGTCGCCGAGGCTTTCGCCCGCGCGCACCGCCTGCCGCTGCTGGCCGAGCCGTCTTCCAACGCCCGCTTCGGCCCCAACGCGGTGGGCCCCTACCGGCTGCTGATCGAGCACTTCGGCGCGGACGCGGCACAGCCGATCGAACGCGTGGTCCTCTTCGGCCGGCCGACGCTTTCCCGGCCGGTGAGCGCGCTGCTGGAGCGGGCCGATGTCCCGTCGGCCCTGTACCAGCCGGTTCCGGTGGCCTGGTACGAACCCGGCCGCCGCACCGAACTGCCGCTGGAAACCCTGGCGGACCTGGCGGACTTCGCCGGCCGCGGATCTGCCGCCTGGCTCGATGCCTGGCTGCTGGCCGGAGCTGCCGCGCAGCATGCCGTGGACCTGATCCTGGCCGCATCCCCGGCCGCGACCGGTCCGTCGGTGGGCGCCGAAGTCTGGAAACATGCCCGCGGGCAGCTGGTCCTGGGCTCCTCGAACGGGATCCGCGACGTCGACCTCGCCGGGGCGCCGCCCGCGGAACCCCAGGCCACAATGTTCGCCAACCGGGGCCTGGCCGGGATCGACGGCACCACGTCCACCGCCACCGGGATCGCGCTTGGCGGCGGCCAGGAAACCACCGTGCTCATGGGGGACGTGACGTTCCTGCACGACGCCGGGGGACTCCTGCTCGGCGCCGGCGAGGCCGAACCGCAGCTGCGGATCGTGGTGCTCAATGACGCCGGCGGTGCCATCTTCGGGCTCCTGGAGCACGGCACCGTCGCCGCGGCGGGGCGCTACGGCGACGCCGTCGAACGCCTCTTCGCCACCCCGCAGCGGGTGGACCTCGCCGCGCTGGCCGCGGCATACGGCGTCCCGCACCGCCTGGTCGGCACGACGGCGGAACTCGCCGAGGCGCTGTCCGGACCGCCGGAGGGCCGCAGCATCATCGAGGTGCGCACGGACCGGCACCGGCTCGGGGAACTGCACCGCGCCATCCGGGCCGCGGTGGCCACGGCCGTGGAGGGCCTCCCGCAGACGTAGCGCACGTTTCCGCGACGAAAAGGGACAGCCGCCACGTGGATCCACGTAGCGGCTGTCCGAAATCGGTGCGGAATGCCGGAATTACAGCACGCGGCTGAGGAACTCCTTGGTGCGGGGGTGCTGGGGATTGGCCAGGACCTCCCGTGGGTCGCCCGACTCCACGACGATGCCGCCGTCCATGAAGGTCAGGCGGTCGCCGACCTCCCGGGCAAAGCCGATCTCGTGGGTCACCACAATCATGGTCATGCCCGACTTGGCGAGGTCCTTCATCACGTTCAGGACATCGCCCACGAGCTCGGGGTCAAGCGCGGACGTGGGCTCATCGAACAGCATGAGCTCGGGGTCCATGGCCAGGGCCCGGGCAATCGCAACGCGCTGCTGCTGGCCGCCGGAGAGCTGGGAGGGGTAGTGGCCGGCGCGGTCGCCGAGCCCCACCCGGTCCAGCAGTTCCAGGGCGCGTTTGCGCGCCACGGCCTTTGACTGGCCCTTGACCTGTACCGGAGCTTCCATGATGTTCGCCAGCGCCGTTTTGTGCGGGAACAGGTTGAAGCGCTGGAAGACCATGCCGATCTCGCGGCGCTGGGCGGCGATTTCCTTGGTCTTCAGGTCATGGAGCCTGCCTTTGACCTCGCGGTAGCCGATCAGGTCGCCGCCCACCGAAATGCGCCCGGCACTGATGGTCTCCAGCAGGTTCACGCAGCGCAGCATGGTGGACTTGCCCGAACCGGACGGGCCGATCACAACCGACACCTCGCCCTGGTTGACGGTCAGGTCGATGCCGCGCAGCACGTGGTGTGTGCCGTAGTACTTGTGAAGGCCCTCGATCTTGACCAGGGGCTGCTCTGTGGTGATCGTCATTTCGCCTCCTCCTCGGGGAAGTCCATCTTGAGGTCCGGCTCGGCCCCGGCGCTGGGGGCCACGGCTGCGGACGCCTTGGCGGCGGCGGGGTTGATCGCTGCCGGAACCCGGTTGTCCACGCCCTTGCCGTAGTGCGCCTCAATGAAGTGCTGGCCCACCATCAGGATGCTGGTGATGACGAGGTACCAGAATGCGGCGACAATCAGGAGCGGAATGGGAAGGTAAATCCGGTTGGCCAGGGCGTTCGTCGCGAAGGTCAGGTCCAGTGTGAACGGCACCGCCAGGACCAGCGACGTGGTCTTCAGCATGCCGATTGTCTCGTTGCCGGTGGGCGGCACGATGACGCGCATGGCCTGCGGCAGGATGATCCGCCGCATGATCTTGCCCTTCGTCATGCCCAGGGCCTCGGCAGCCTCACTTTGGCCCTGGTCCACGGACTTCAGGCCGGCCCGGAAAATCTCTGCGAGATACGCGGACTCATTCAGGCCCAGGCCCAGGATGGCCGGGATCAGGCCGTGGGTGGGGTCCGAGGTCACCCAGGTGAAGGTTGCAGGACCAAACGGGATGCCGAGGACGATCGTCGGATAGAGAACCGTGGCGAGCCCCCAGAACAGCAGCTGGGTGTAGATCGGGGTGCCGCGGAAGAACCAGACCCAGGTCCAGCTGGACCAGCGGAACACCGGGTTGTCGGACTGCCGCATGAACGCCAGGAGGATGGCCAGGACGATGGCCAGGACCATGGACGCAAATGTCAGGAACAGGGTCCAGACGACGCCCTGGACCACCTTGGTGTCCAGGATGTAGGTGCCGACGACGTCCCAGCGGAAGTTGGGGTTCGTGAACAGGCTCTGCAGGAAGGCAAGCAGGAAGCCGACGATGATGATGGCGCTGATCCAGCGGCCGGGGTGCCGTACCGGTACTGCATTGTTCAGTACCGGTGCGGCGTGAGGGTCCTGATGGCTGTCCATCTCTGCCCCTGCTGCGGATCCGGTTGTGGGGAGGCTCAAGACGCGACCGCCGGGTTGACCTCGGACTTGGTGATGGCGCCGTCGGTGACGCCCCAGCCCTCAAGGATCTTCTTGTAGGAACCGTCTTCCATCAGTTTGGTCATGGTCTTCTGGACGACGTCCGCCAGGGCCGTGTCCGACTTGGCGACGGCGATGCCCTGGGGAGCAGAATCGTAGACTTCGCCGAGCTTCTCGAGCTGGCCGTTGGTCTGGGTCAGTGCGTAGCCGATGATGGGGGAGTCGGCGGCCATGGCATCGATGCTGCCGTTGACCAGTCGGGTGGTGATGTCCGTCTGGGTCTTGAGGGTCACGATGTTAATGGGCTGCTTGCCCTCGGCGGTGCACTTCTTGTTGCGGTCCGAGAGGTCCGGATCTTCCTGGATGGTGCCGGTCTGCACGCCGATGGACTTGCCGCAGAGGTCATCGAGGGAGATCTTCTTGGGGTTGCCCTTCTGAACGGCCCAGCCGGTACCTGCCTGGTAGTAGCTGACCATGTTCACCGCGGCAAGCCGCTCCGGGTTGATCGTGAAGGAAGAGACCCCGAGGTCGTACTTCGGGCCGAGAGCCGGAAGGATGCCGGTGAATTCGGCCGTCTGGACCTGGACCTTCAGGCCCAGCGCCGCGCCGATCGCCTTGGCGATGTCGACGTCGTAGCCCACGGGGGTCTGGCCGTCGGTGCCGAGGAATTCCGCGGGGGCGTAGGAGGTATCCGAGCCCACGGTCAGGGTGCCCTTTGACTTGATCGACTCGGGCAACATGGCCGCCAGGGCATCGTCCTTCTGGACCGTGCTGGGGTCAAAGCTGGCCGCGGCGCTGCCCGAAGCGGAAGCCGCGCCGGAGGGGCCGGTCTCGGAGGCGTTCGTGCAGGCCGTCAAGGCCAATGCGCCGACGGCGAGCACCGTGGCGACCTTCATTGCGGGGTTGCTCAGGAGCGAAGGGGAGATCTGCATTTTCTTACCTTTTGTTGCCGGAGGGATGCGTAACGAGGCCGATTTATAGTGTATCGCCGAACAAGAGATGTACGTCACAGAAAACTAAGTTTCACTATTGGATAACTAAACCAGACCCGAATGCAATATCTTTAATGCCCGATCTGTCTGTGATCCCGGATTCCTGTCCGTTTCGCCAGTTCCTGCGGTGCAAGTCCGACGGCCGATTCGCCGGCCCGGCCGGCGTCACGGGCCCCACCCGCATCTTGGGCCTCGCGAGCCCCGCACACTAGTTGCTGATGCCGAGCGACTCCAGCATCGGCCGGAACTTCGCCCACGTCTCGGCGAGCTCAGTCTCGGGAACCGAGCCGTCCACCACGCCGCAGCCCGCATAGAGCCGGACCGTGTGCGGGGATTCGATGACGGCGCCACGCAGGGCGATGCCCCACTCGCCGTTGCCGGCCGCGTCGAGCCAGCCGACCGGCCCGGCGTACGGGCCGCGGTCCAGGTGCTCGAGCTTGCGGATGAGCGCCCCGGCCACGGTGGTGGGGGTACCGCAGACGGCGGCGGTCGGATGCAGCGCGTTGATCAGGGCCAGGCACGTGGGGACGTGGCCTTCCACCTCAGCCAGCTCAGCCTTGACGTCCGAGGCCAGATGCCACACATTGGGCAGTTCGAGGATGAAGGGCTCGCTGTGCGCGTTCATGGCCTCGGAAAACGGGGCCAGCTGCGTGGTCAGGGACTGGATTGCGATGTCGTGTTCGTGCCGTTGCTTCTCGGAGCCGGCCAGCACCCGTTCGGCGAATTCCAGCGGCGAGCCCGCCATGCCATCGGCGTCGCGGCGGTCCAGGGTGCCGGCCAGGACGCGCGCCTGCGCGGTGCGGCCCTCCACCTGGATCAGCATTTCCGGAGTGGCCCCCACCAGCCCGTCCACCCCATACGTCCAGCATTCGCGGTACCGGGCCGACAGTTCGCGCAGCACCTCGGCGGCCTTGACGCCGGTGGGGACGGTGGCCACGACGTCCCGCGCCAGCACCAGCTTTTCCAGGGCGCCGGTCCGGATCTCCGCGACGCCGGCGGCAACGGCGGCCATCCAGTCTTCCTCGCTGAGCGAGCCGGTGTGCAACGTTGCCCCTGCGGCCAATGGCAAAGGACGTACGACGGCGCCACCGGCCTGCGCGGGTGCCTGCACCCGGTCATCCACCACGGTCACGCTGGTCCCGGGATTGGCGCTGGCTCGGGGATTTGAGCCGGGATTGGTGCTGGTGCTGTGAAGCCAGCGGTCCAGGGCGGCGCGGGCACCGGATTCGGTGAGGTCGCCGTCGTCGAACGTGAGCTGGGTCAGCCATGCCTGGCCGTCACGGAGCCCGACAACGATTTCCGGGACCAGCAGCCGGGACTCATGGGCGGAGGCCTTGGAGAAGGCGAAGGAGCCGAAGGCGACCGGGCCGGTGCCGGGGCAGCCCACACTGTCCTGGATGTCTGCCTCCAGGACCTGGTGGCGCCACCAGATGTCCGCTTCCAGGAACCGCTCGGGTCCGGTGGCAGTGAAACGGGCTATCTCGCCGAAGCCCACGAGACCGGCCTCGCGGCGGGTCCAGCAGAGGACATCGTCCCGGACCAGAAACGACGGCAGGCCCCCGGGGAAAGTTTCGGCATCGAGGGGGACTGTCAAGGTGCGGAACGTGCTCGTCATGATGGCATAACACTAGCCCGTGATCGCCCATTGGGTGGATATACACGGGCCGGCCGGGCCTGTGCGGGGCCGCCGCGGCCGTTGCCGCAGGTGAAAGCCGCGTCAATTGGCGGCCCGTTCGTGGGAGCGCCGATCATTTGAGACAATGTCAGGGTGAACCGAGCATCCTTGGATAAGCGTCCGGACGAAGTAGCCACGATGTTTGACGACGTCGCCCCCAAATACGACGTCGTCAACGATGTCCTGTCCTTGGGGCAGACGCGGCGTTGGCGCAAGGTGGTGGTGGAGGCGATGGGCGTATCGGCCGGCCAGCACGTCCTGGACCTCGCCGCCGGCACCGGCACCTCCAGCGAGCCGTACGCCGACGCGGGCATCAACGTCATCGCCTGCGATTTCTCCCTCGGCATGCTCAAGGTCGGCAAGCGCCGCCGCCCGGACATCGACTTCATCGCCGGGGATGCCACCCGCCTGCCGTTCGCGGACAACACCTTCGACGCCAGCACGATCTCCTTTGGCCTGCGCAACGTCAACGAGCCGAAGAAGGCCCTGGCCGAGATGCTGCGGGTCACCAAGCCCGGCGGCCGGCTGGTCATCGCGGAGTTCTCCCAGCCAGTGGTGCCGCTGTGGCGCACCATGTACACCGAATACCTCATGCGGGCCCTGCCGGCCATCGCCGTCAAGGCCTCCTCCAACCCCGACGCCTACGTCTACCTCGCCGAGTCCATCCGCGCCTGGCCGGACCAGGACCACCTTGCGGCCTGGCTGCAGGAGGCCGGCTGGGAATCCGTCACCTACCGCAACCTCAGCGGCGGCATCGTCGCCGTGCACCGGGCCCAGAAGCCGGCAGACCCCTCAACCGGCCCTGCCGCAGGCGCTGCGGCGCTGGCCGCCCACACCGGACCCGTGGCCAAGCTGCGCCGCAACATCACCCGGCCCGGCCGGTAGCCGATCCCTGCTGTGAATGTACTGATCGTCGGGGCGGGCCCGGCCGGATCCACCGCCGCCTACTACCTTGCCAAAGCCGGCATTGACGTCACGGTGCTGGAGAAAACCAGCTTTCCCCGCGAGAAGGTCTGCGGCGACGGACTCACCCCGCGCGCGGTCCGCGAGATCCAGAAGCTGGGCCTCGCCCACCCCGAAGCCGACGGCTGGCGGCGGAACAGGGGCCTGCGCCTGATCGCCGGCGGCCGCACGATCGAACTGCCCTGGCCGGAGGTTGCCGACTTCCCGCAGTACGGGCTGATCCGGACCCGGCTCGGCTTCGACGAACAGCTCGCCCGGCATGCCCAGTCCGCGGGCGCCGTCGTGCTGGAACGCCACAGCGTCACCGAGGCGCTGCGCTCCGAGGATGGCCGGGTCACCGGCGTGCGCGCAGCGCTGCTGGACAACTCCGGGCGCAAGACCGGCGAGACGCGCGACTTCAGCGCCGACGTCGTCCTCGCCGCCGACGGAAATTCGACGCGCACCGCCGTCTCGCTGGGCATCGGCAAGCGCGACGACCGGCCGCTCGGCGTGGCTGTGCGGACCTACTTCACCTCGCCGCGGCACGACGACGACTGGATGGAAGGCTGGCTCGAGCTTCCCGGCCGCGACGGCAAGCTCCTGCCCGGCTACGGCTGGGTGTTCGGCGTCGGCGACGGCACCTCCAACGTGGGCCTGGGCATCCTGAACTCCTCGAAGGACTTCGGCAAGCTGGACTACAAACAGGTGCTGCGCGAATGGACCGCCGGCATGCCCGCCGACTGGGGCTTCACCCCGGACAACCAGGTGGGCGAAATCCGTGGCGCCGCGCTGCCGATGGGCTTCAACCGCACCCCGCACTATTCTCCGGGCCTGCTGCTCCTCGGCGACGCCGGCGGCATGGTCTCCCCGTTCAACGGCGAGGGCATCTCCTACGCCATGGAGTCCGCCCGCTTCGCGGCCGAATTCATCGCCGACGCGGCTGCCCGGTCGGCGTCCGCCGGCTGGGGGACCGGGACGGAGGCTTCCAGGGCCGCCGACGCGCACCTTGCCCGGTACGCCGACTACGTGCGCCAGCAGTGGGGCTCACACTTCACACTGGGACGGGCGTTCGCCGCCCTGATCGGCAAGCCGGCCGTCATGAAACTGGCCCTCCGGACCGGTATGCCTGTCCCCGTGCTCATGCGTTTCGTGGTGCGGATGCTGGCCAACCTCACCGATCCCGCCGCCAAGGGCTTCGAGGACCGGGTCATCCGGGTCCTGGAATCCCTGGTTCCCGCCACGTCCAATCAGGCAACGTCCAACAAGGCCGCGTCCACCACGGACAGCGTTCCGCACTCCGGCGCCAACTCCGCGGTTTCCGCAACAAAAAGTTAGGGTTAACCCGTGACCAACTCTGCAGACCAAAGCTGGACGCACGCCGGACACGGCCTGCCGAGCGCTGAACCCAGCCTCAACACCACCGCGATCGCCACCGGCCTCCAACTGCCGGCAGGCTTCTCGGCCATCGCGGGTGACCCCGAGCTGGGCCCGGCGCTCACCACCAACCTGGCGCGCGTCGAGAAGAGGCTGCGCGAAGCCATTGCCAACTCCGATCCCCTGGCTGACGCAACGTCGCGCCACCTCGTGGAAGCCGGCGGCAAGCGGATCCGCCCGCTGCTGACCCTGCTGTGCGCCCACCTTGGCGACGCCTCCCTGCCCGCAGTGGTGCAGGCCGCCGTCGTCGTCGAACTGACGCACCTCGCCACCCTCTACCACGACGACGTCATGGACTCCGCGCCGTTCCGCCGGGGGGCGCCGACGGCCCACGAGGTCTGGGGCAACTCCGTCGCGGTCCTGACCGGCGACCTCATCTTTGCGCGCGCCTCCATCCTGGTCTCGGAGCTCGGGTCCCGGGCGCTTGGCATCCAGGCCCGCACCTTTGAACGGCTCTGCCTGGGCCAGCTGCACGAGACCGTGGGACCGCGCCCGGACGAGGACCCCTTGGCGCACTACCTCTCTGTCATCGCGGACAAGACCGGCTCGCTCGTGGCCGCCTCCGGGCAGCTGGGTGCGATCTTCTCCGGCGCCGACGAAGCCTACGAGCCGATCCTGGTCGAGTACGGCGAGAAGGTGGGCGTTGCCTTCCAGCTCGCCGACGACGTCATCGACGTCACCGGGATCAAGGTCAAGTCCGGCAAGTCGCCGGGAACCGACCTGCGCGAAGGCGTGCCCACCCTGCCCGTGCTGCTGCTGCGCAACGCGGCCCGCGACGGCGACCAGGCCGCCGTCGAACTGCTGACTCTGATAGACGGTGACCTCAGCTCGGATGAGGCCCTGGCCGCCGCCGTGGCCGGACTCCGGGAGCACCCCGTCACTGCACAGTCCTGGGTGGTGGCACGCACCTGGGCCGATGAGGCCATTGCCGCCCTTGCCCCGCTGCCCGAAGGCGTCGTAAAGGCCTCGCTGACCAGCTTCGCCCACGCCGTAGTGGACCGCAGCAGCTAGGTCCCCGGCCTCCAGCCGCTGGGCCCGCCTCCGGCCACACCAGCTAGGCCGGGCCCGGCGGTACAGCCGGGCCGGAGTCACTCCCCGGCCGGTTCTTCCGGCTGGGTGCAGCCTGACGATTAACCTGGCTTCCGGCTTAAACGGAATGGCCCCGGTTCCTCACAACGTCCGAGTCTTCCGTTGTGCCGAACCGGGGCCATTTCTCCGTTCGCATCAGATCCACCGGAGGCATTTGGTGAACCCAAGAAAGAGCATATGACAACTTTGTAATGCTGTCTAGCGGTTTTGTAATTTGATTGTCACAGGTTTCGTCGGCGGCTTGGCGGAGGCGGGGCACATGAGGCGGCCGCTCGCGTGACTGCGGCCCAGCGGGGCCACTTTGCAGCGCTGCGGTCTGCTTCCAGGCTGGTTTCTCGGCGTGTTGGAGTCAAAGTGCCCCACGGCGGGTGTGGATGTCCGGGCTGAGGTTTTCCACATGGCGCAGCCGGGCCGGTCCCTAAGTATCCCCGGCAGGGCACATTGGCGGAATGGACGTTGCCACTTATCTTGCTTCACGGGGCGGAACGGCCGCCACGGCGGACCTTGGCCGGGCCGGATTCAGCCGCCACCGGCTTGCCACGGCCGTGTCCCTGGGCACCATAGTGCGGATCCGCCGCGGGCACTATGGGCTTCCGCAGGATTCCGGCGCCTACCGGGCGGCGCGCGAACTGAAGGGGTTGCTGACGTGCGTGTCGGCCGCTCCGTGCTACGGCTTGTGGACCTTGGCTCCGGCCCACTCCATGCATTTGTGTCTTGGGCACCGGTCGGCACCGCCCGGCACTGTGGCCCATGGCCGCTGCAGGCACCTCCGGCACCCGTGGCTGCCCGTGGCCGGACTCGCCGACGTCCTGATCCATGCACTCCACTGTCTGCCTGAATTGGAGGCCCTTGTCATAGTCCAGTGTGCGGTGGGCCGGGGGGACATCACCCTGGCCTTCCTCCGCAGCAAACTCGAGGGTAACCGCAACGGCCGCGCCAGATCGGTGCTGGACCTTGTCATTCCGCGGGCCGATTCGCCGCTGGAAGTTCTCGCCAACACCGCGTTCCGCAGGGCCGGGCTGCACGTGCGCCGGCATGTGGAGATTCCCGGGGTAGGGGAGGTGGACTTCCTTGTTGAGGACTGCATCGTCGTGGAGACCGACGGTGCCTCGCACCTGGAGCCGCTGCAAGTCAAGAAGGACCGGCGGCGGAACAACGCAAGCCTCATCGGTGGTTACCTTGTGCTCAGGTTCGGGTACGACGACGTCGTCCATCACCCGGAGCGGATGGTTGCGGAGGTTCTGGCGGTGCTGGAGTTGCGGCGCAGTGGGGCCTTCCGGCCGTGATGGGCAGGTCGCGGCTGCCGTCCGGGGCTACATTGGCGCCTCAGCAGGGGATCACCGGACCCGACGACGGCGGGTCCGTGTCAAAGTGCCCCCGGACCGCCGGGCCCGGCCCCAGGGGAGGCCGTGGAGCCTAGTCTTCGTCCTCGTCGTTGAAGGCCCACTCGAACATGTCGAAGACGAACTCGGAGAAGGTCCCTTCCTCGCTCTTCCACTGGCCGCGGGCGTTGTTGCGGCGGTACACGATGGGATCCGGGATGCTGAGGTCCCCGACGCGGAAGCCCCAGGTGAACTGCTCTTCCTCGTCCTCGAGGAACATGAGGAAGCCCTCGTCATCGACTTCGAGCTCTTCGGGGTCCCAGAAGTAGTGGTAGGCCTCCATGATGTCCTCGCAGCCGCCGACTGCCAGGTAGAACTCGCGCAGGACCATCGGGACCTGGAACTGGTGTTCGGCGAGGGCGGCGTCGAGCTCCTCGGCCGGGAGGCCATCTTCTTCCTGCCATTCGTCTTCGAGATACTTCGGGACAAGCGCGCGGAATTTCTCGAGGAACATGTCAGTCATGGTCTTATCCTAGCTAATCCTCAGCGGTCGTTTTCCGCGGTGTCCAGGCCCAGCCGGTGCCAGCCGCGGACCGCCAGCGGAACGTACCAGTGGCGCCGCCAGGCCGTGACCCGGAAGGCGAAGACCACCCCGGCGACGGCGCAGGCGCTCACCGCGGTGAAGGTCCCCGTGAGGGACAGGATCACGGTCGACGCCGACCCGGCGAACGCCGGCAGCGCGTACAGATCCCTGGGGTCGAAGAGCTGCGGGACCTCGTTGGCGGTGATATCCCGCAGCAGGCCGCCACCCACCGCCGTCGTGACACCCAGCAGGACGGCGGCCACAGGATTCATCCCGGCGGCCAGGGCCTTCAGTGTGCCGGTGATGCAGAACAGGGCCAGCCCGCCGGCGTCGAACAGGATCAGCAGCGACGTGAAGCGCTGGACGCTGGAAAACAGGAAATACACCAGCACCGTGGCAAACAGGGGCGGTGCCAGATACGCCGGGTTGGTGAACGCGGCGGGCGGGCCCGCGTTGATGATGATGTCGCGGATGACGCCGCCGCCCAGGCTCACCACCGAGGCCAGGAGCAGCGAGCCGATGATGTCGAACTGCTTCCGCGCCGCGAGCAATGAGCCGGAGACCGCAAAGAAGAACACGCCGGCGAGGTCAAGCCAGACCAGGACAAGGCTGAAGGAGAAGGTCATGAAGCGTCCCGGTCGATTGCAAGGGGCGGATAGGGCGGCTCCAAGGTTACGCTAACGGCTATGAATACCCCCATCCTGATCGCCTGCGCCCACGGCACGTCCAGCCCGCACGGGGCCGCGGAGGTCAACGCGCTCCGGGACGGCATCGCGGGGCTCCGTCCCGGGCTGGACGTCCGCGAGGCCTATGTCGACGTGCAGGACCCGGACCTGCCGGCCGTCGTGGCCGGCCTCCCGGCGGGGGTAACCGCCGTCGTGGTTCCGCTGCTGCTCAGCGTCGGATACCACGTCAAGGTGGACATCGCCCGCGCCGTGAAGAGCCGGCCGGACACCCTGGCCGCGGCGCCGCTGGGGCCGGATCCGCGGCTCGCGGCGCTGCTCGATGCGCGGCTGCGCGAGGCCGGGGTAACGGACAACGACGCCGTGGTCCTCGCCGCCGCCGGGTCCTCCGATCCCAGCGCCGCACAGAATGTCGAGGAACTCACGGACCAGCTCCGTGCCCTGCGTTCCAACCGGATCGTGGCCGCCTACGGCGCCTCCGCCAAACCCTCGGTTCCCGACGCCGTCGCCATGCTCCGCGAGGAGGCCGCCGGCGGTGCCGGCGCGGGGGAGTCGGCCGGAGCGGTGGACCTTGGCGGTCGCGTCGTCATCGCCTCGTATCTCCTGGCGCCCGGTTTCTTCCATGACCAGCTGGCCAAGGCCGGCGCGGACCTGGTGACGGCGCCGCTGCTGCCCTCCCCAGTCCTCGCCGAAATTGCCCTGGAACGCTACGACGCGGCGCTGGCCGGGGCCCCGCAGCCCCGGCCCTGACGGTCCGCGCAGATGCACAGCCGCAGGGCGACTTCAAGGGTTTCCGGCGGTTCGTGACGAAATGTTGCCCTAGGTGACTCCCCGTTTCTGACCCTTTGTGACGGGATTACGGCCGCCCCTACAGTCGATGCATGACTGATACAGCTCTAGCCGGAGCGTCCACGGACGAGGCTGCCGCCGGCCGCACCAAGCGCCCTCCCCGCCCGGCCGCAAAGCCGCACGGCCAGTGGAAAGTGGACGGCACCACGCCGCTGAACGCCAACGAGACCTGGAAACAGGAAGACAACGGACTCAACGTCCGCGAGCGTATTGAGTCCGTCTACTCCAAGCACGGCTTCGACTCGATCGATGGCACCGACCTGCACGGCCGATTCCGCTGGTGGGGGCTTTACACCCAGCGCAAACCCGGGATCGACGGCGGCAAGACCGCCACGCTTGAGCCGCACGAGCTAGAAGACAAATACTTCATGCTCCGCGTCAGGATCGACGGCGGTGCGCTCACCACCGCGCAGCTGCGCGTCATCGGCCAGATCTCCGTGGACCTCGCCCGCGACTCGGCCGACCTCACGGACCGCCAGAACATCCAGCTGCACTGGATCCGGGTCGAAGACATGCCCGAAATCTGGCGCCGGCTCGAAGGCGTGGGGCTGTCCACCACGGAAGCCTGCGGCGACGTGCCCCGCGTCATCCTCGGCTCCCCGGTGGCGGGCATCGCCAAGGACGAGATCATCGATCCCACACCGCTGATCCAGGAACTCGCCGAGCGGTTCATCGGCGACCCGGAACTGGCCAACCTGCCGCGCAAATTCAAGACCGCCATCACCGGCCACCCCAGCCAGGACGTGGTGCACGAGATCAACGACGTCGCCCTGGTGGGCCTGGTCCACCCCGAACTCGGCATCGGCTACGACCTCTGGGTGGGCGGCGCGCTCTCCACCAACCCCATGCTGGGCAAGCGCCTCGGCGCCTTCGTCCGGCCGGACCAGGCCGCCGACGTGTGGCTCGGCGTCACCAGCATCTTCCGCGATTACGGCTACCGGCGCATGCGCACCAAGGCCCGGCTGAAGTTCCTGCTGGCCGACTGGGGGCCGGTGAAGTTCCGCCAGGTCCTCGAAGACGAATACCTCGGCTACAAGCTCGCCGACGGCCCGGCCGCCCCGAAGCCCTCCACGCCCGGCGACCACATTGGCGTGCACGAACAAAAGGACGGCAAGTTCTTCATCGGCGCCACCCCGCTGGCCGGCCGCCTCTCCGGCAGCCAGCTGGTCAAGCTCGCGGACACCCTGGAGGCCCGCGGCTCGCAGCGCCTGCGCACCACCCCGCACCAGAAGCTCGTGGTCCTCGACGTGCCCAAGGATGAGGTGGACCCGCTCGTGGCCGAGCTCGACGCGCTGGGCCTGTCCGCCCGCCCGTCCGTGTTCCGGCGCGGCACCATCGCCTGCACCGGCATCGAGTTCTGCAAGCTCGCCATCGTGGAAACGAAGGTGACCGCGGCGACGGCGGTCGCCGAGCTGGAGCGACGGCTCGCCGACCTCGCCGAGAGCAAGCAGCTGCCCCAGGCGCTGTCCCTGCACATCAACGGCTGCCCCAACTCCTGCGCCCGGATCCAGACGGCGGACATCGGCCTCAAAGGCATGATGCTGCCAACGCCCGACGGCGACCCCACCCCGGGCTTCCAGGTCCACCTCGGCGGCGGGCTCGCGTCCGACAGCCGCGAGGAGGCAGGCCTGGGCCGCACCGTCCGCGGCCTCAAGGTCACGGCCGGGGAACTGCCCGACTACGTGGAACGCGTGGTCCGCAAGTTCGTCGCCGACCGCTCCGAGGGCCAGAGCTTCGCCGAGTGGGCCTTCGCCGCGGAAGAGGGTGATCTCCAGTGACCGTCGCACTCCGCTCCCACGACGAGCTCAAGGCCCTCGCCGAGGCCGGCGCCGCCGAGCTCGGCTGGGACGCCCCGGCCCGCGACGTCATTGCCTGGGTGGCCCGCAATTTCGAGCTGCCGACTGTCGCCGTCGCCTGCTCCATGGCGGATGCGGTCCTCCCGGCGCTGGTCGCGGACCAGCTCCCCGGCGTCGACGTCCTGTTCCTGGAGACCGGCTACCACTTCCCGGAGACGCACGCGACGCGCGCCGAGGTCGCGGCCAACCTGCGCGTCAACGTCGTGGACGTGCTGCCGGAGAACACCGTGGAGCAGCAGGACCGGCTCCTGGGCAAGGACCTCTTCGCCCGCGACCCCGCGCAGTGCTGCGCCCTGCGCAAAGTGGCGCCGCTGCGCCGCACCCTGGCCGGCTACGAGCTCTGGTTCACCGGAGTCCGCCGCGACGAGGCGCCCACCCGCACCAACACGCCGCTGGTCACCTGGGACGAAGCCAACGGCCTGGTCAAGGTCAACCCGGTGGCGGCCTGGACTTTCGACCAGCTGGTGCAGTACTCCGACGACAACCTTCTTCCCGTCAACCCGCTGCTTTCACAGGGCTACCCGTCCATTGGCTGCCAGCCCTGCACCCGCAAGGTAGCGCCCGGCGACGACCCCCGCGCCGGACGCTGGGCAGGAACCGACAAGACAGAATGCGGACTACACGTATGAGCAATGTTGAGACTTTCGTGGCCGTCGACCCCGATGCCGCCCCCGCCCCTTCGCGGGACGGCGATGCTGCAAGCAGCATCGCGTCCCGCTCCGACAGGCCCGATGCCACTCCCTGGGCGGCATCGGGGCCGACGGCGGAGGCCCGCCTGAGCTTTCCGGCTCGCCTGTCGTCTTTGGACACTTTGGAATCGGAAGCGATTCACATCATCCGCGAGGTCGTCGCCGAGTTCGAGAAGCCTGCGCTGCTCTTCTCCGGCGGCAAGGATTCCGTGGTGATGCTGCATCTGGCCACGAAGGCCTTCTGGCCCGGCAAAGTGCCCTTCCCGGTGCTGCACGTGGATACCGGTCACAACTTTCCCGAGGTCATCGACTTCCGCGACCGCACTGTGGAACGGCTGGGCCTGAAGCTCGTTGTTGGCTCCGTCCAGGAGTTCATCGACTCCGGCGAGCTGGCCGAGCGTGCGGACGGAACCCGGAACCCGCTGCAGACCGTACCGCTGCTGGACGCGATCCAGCGCAACAAGTTCGACGCCGTCTTCGGTGGCGGCCGCCGCGACGAGGACAAGGCCCGGGCCAAGGAGCGGATCCTGAGCCTGCGCGACGAGTTCGGCCAGTGGGACCCCCGCAACCAGCGGCCCGAGCTGTGGAACCTCTACAACGGCCGGCACACGGTGGGCCAGCACGTCCGCGCGTTCCCCATCAGCAACTGGACCGAACTGGACGTGTGGCGCTACATCGAGCGCGAGAACATCGAGCTGCCGGGCCTGTACTACGCCCACGACCGCGAGGTCTTCGCCCGCGACGGCATGTGGCGCGCCGTCGGCGAGGTCTCCCAGCCGCGCGATCACGAGGAAGTCATCACCAAGACCGTCCGCTACCGGACCGTCGGCGACATGTCCTGCACCGGCGCCGTGGAATCGGCCGCCGCCACGGTGCGCGACGTAGTCATTGAGGTTGCCGCCTCGACCATCACCGAACGTGGCGCCACCCGGGCCGATGACCGCATCTCCGAGGCCGCCATGGAAGACCGCAAGAAGGACGGCTATTTCTAATGAGCACGGAAACGTTTCTCCCGGGCCAGGACCTCGTTGCCGCGGCGCTGCCCACCACGCTGTTCCGCTTCGCCACCGCAGGCTCCGTCGACGACGGCAAGTCCACACTGGTGGGCCGGCTCCTGCACGACTCGAAGGCGATCCTCGCCGACCAGCTCGACGCCGTCGCCCGCACCTCGGCGGACCGCGGGTTCGGCGGTGAAGGGGCCACCGGCACAAAGGCGATCGACCTCGCCCTGCTGACCGACGGCCTGCGCGCGGAGCGCGAGCAGGGCATCACGATCGATGTCGCCTACCGCTACTTCGCCACGGACCGGCGCAGCTTCATTCTCGCGGACTGCCCCGGGCACGTGCAGTACACCAAGAACACGGTGACCGGCGCGTCCACCGCGGACGCCGTCGTCGTGCTCATCGACGCCCGCAAGGGTGTCCTCGAGCAGACCCGCCGGCACCTGTCCGTGCTGCAGCTGCTGCGCGTGGCACACGTGATCGTCGCCGTGAACAAGATCGACCTTGTGGATTTCAGCGAGGACGTGTTCCGCGGGATCGAGGCGGACGTCCAGCAGGTCGGGCGCGAACTCGGGCTCGGCCGTGACGATTCAAATGCAGGCGGTGTCTCCGATCTCTTCGTCGTCCCCGTCTCCGCCCTCGACGGCGACAACGTGGTGGACCGCTCGGAGCGGACCCCGTGGTACGACGGCCCCGCGCTCCTGGAGGTCCTGGAGACGCTGCCGGCCGCCGACGAACTCGAAAGCCACCTCGAAAGCTTCCGTTTCCCGGTCCAGCTGGTGATCCGGCCGCAGGGCGCGCTGGCTCCGGACGCCATCGCCGGCGGCCTCGATCCTGAGGCCTACCGCGACTACCGTGCCTACGCCGGCCAGATCACCGAAGGCTCCGTGAAACTGGGGGACCAGGTCAGCATCCTGACCCCGGGCCAGGCCCCGCGCACCACCACCATCACCGGGATCGACTTCGCGGGCCGCGAGCTCGCCGAGGCGGCCGCACCGCAGTCCGTGGCGCTGCGCCTGGCCGATGAGTTCGACGTCGCCCGCGGTGACACGATCGCGGCGGCCGGGACGGTGCGCGAGGCATCGGCAGACCTCTACGCCGCCCTGTGCTGGCTCTCGCCCAAGCCGCTCCGGGAGGGCTCCAAGGTCCTGGTCAAGCACGGCACCCGCACGGTCCAGGCCCTGGTGCGGAACGTGACAGGCAGGCTCGACCTCGCCAGCTTCGGCCTGGAGCCGACCACCACCCTGGAGCTCAACGACATCGGGCACGCGCAGCTCCGGCTCGCCGCGCCGCTGCCGCTGGAGAACTACCTGCACCACCGCCGCACCGGGGCGTTCCTCGTGATCGACCCGCTCGACGGCAACACCCTCGCCGCAGGCCTGGTCAACGACCACCCCGGCGACCACGAGGACGAGCGCTACTCGATCTAGGCCACGTGTCACATGGGCGCAGCTTGTTCCCCGGTCGGTCGCCATGGGCGGCAATCCGGGAAACAAGCTGCCGTCTTTTGGGGCCGAATGTGACGCTGCGTGAACCCGCGTGACCCCCGGTTTCCGGGCCGTTGAACCCCGAATATGACACTCCCTATGGTGAACGAATGAAGACACAGGAACGGTTCCCCGGCCTCCCCCGCAGGGACTTCCAGGGGCGATGTCGCCGGCGCTGACCATCCGCCCGGCCCTTCCGCACACACCCCAGAACAGGACTTCACCCATGTCACACACCCCCGAAAACCCCGGGCCCGGCACACAGCCCGGCACCACCCGGATCGTCGCCGGCGAGACCGGCAAACCCAAACGCAAGCGCACCTTGGAGATCGCCCTGGTCGCGGGCCTCGTGCTCCTGATCGGCGCAGGCGCAGCAGTTGCATCCTCGCTGTCCCGCAGCCCCGAAACCGCCCCCGCAGCGGCAACGGCGGACGCCGGCCCGGCCACGGAACTCAGGCTAGGCTACTTCGGCAACATCACCCACGCTCCGGCCCTGGTGGGTGTCAACAAGGGGTTCATCGCCAAGGACCTCGGGGCGACCAAGCTCAGCACGCAGGTGTTCAACGCCGGCCCGGCCGCGATCGAGGCCCTGAACGCCGGCGCCATCGACGCCACCTACATCGGCCCCAACCCGGCCATCAACTCCTACGTCAAGAGCAACGGCCAGTCCATCAGCATCATCGCCGGCGCCGCGGCCGGCGGAGCGCAGCTGGTGGTCAAGCCCGGCATCAACTCGGCGGCCGACCTCAAGGGCAAGACGCTCGCATCGCCGCAGCTCGGCGGCACCCAGGACGTGGCCCTCCGCGCCTGGCTCGGCAAGCAGGGGTTCAAGACCTCCACGGACGGCAGCGGCGACGTCTCGATCAACCCGACCGAGAACGCCCAGACCCTCAAGTTGTTCCAGGACGGCAAGCTCGACGGCGCGTGGCTGCCTGAGCCCTGGGCCTCCCGCCTGGTGCTCCAGGCCGGCGCGAAGGTCCTGGTCGACGAGAAGGACCTGTGGGAGAAGGGCGAGTTCGTCACCACCGTCCTGATCGTCAACAAGACGTTCGCGGCCGAGCACCCTGCCACGGTGCAGGCGTTGCTGAAGGGCCATGTCGAATCCGTGGACTGGCTCAACGCGGCGCCCGCCGCCGAGAAAGCCACCGTCCTCAACGACGGACTCAAGGCTGCCGCAGGCAAGGCGTTGTCGGCCGACGTCATCGACCGGTCCCTGAAGAACATTCTCTTCACCACCGACCCGCTCGCTGGGACGTACAAGAAGCTGCTCCAGGACGGCGTCGACGCCGGCACCACGAAGCAGGCCGACATCAACGGCATCTTCGACCTCACGGCGCTCAACAGCGTTCTGAGCGAGAGTGCCGGCAAGAAGATCTCCGCCGAGGGGCTCGGCAAGGACTAGCGCCCGGGCCCCCAGCCATCCGCCACAACAGTAAGGACCAGACCATGCCAGTCGTACTGGAACACCTGGGCAAGCGCTTCGGCGCCGGCGCCCCGGTGCTGGACGACGTCAACGCCACCATCGGGCAGGGCGAGTTTGTCGCCCTGCTCGGTGCCTCCGGCTGCGGCAAGTCCACCCTGCTCAACATCATGGCGGGACTGGAGGCCCCGACGTCGGGCGCCCTGGAAGTGCCCAGCGACGGCGCCGCCTTCATGTTCCAGGACGCGGCACTGTTTCCCTGGCTGACCGCGCGGGAGAACATCGAGCTGGCCCTGAAGCTGCGCGGCGTCGGGAAAGCCGACCGCCGGGTCCGGGCGGGGGAGCTGCTGGACCTGGTGCACCTGGGCGGTGCGGGGGACAAACGGCCCCACGAGCTCTCCGGCGGGATGCGCCAGCGCGTCTCCCTCGCCCGGTCGCTGGCCCAGGACCGCCAGCTGCTGCTCATGGACGAGCCGTTCGCGGCCTTGGACGCGATTACACGGGACCTGCTCCATGACGAGCTGGAACGGATCTGGAAGGAAACCGGCCGGACCATCGTCTTTGTCACCCACAACGTCCGCGAGGCCGTCCGGCTGGGCCAGCGCGTCCTGCTGCTCTCCTCCCGGCCCGGCCGCGTGGTGCGGGAATGGCACGTCAGCGAAGAGCACCGCACCGACGCCGGACTGGCCGGCCAGCTCACCGGCGAAATCACCGCCCGGCTACGCGAGGAGATCCGCCGCCATGCCAAGTAACCAGCTTCCCGTGGCGGAAGCGCCGGTGGAGACCCGCAAGGTCCACGCGGCCCTGACCCGTTCCTCCACCGGCAAGGAAGACCTCCGCGAGCTCGAAGCGGGCCTCGACTCCCTGCAGTCAGACTCCATCCGCAAGGTCCGCATCGACTGGAGCCGGATCCTGCTGCCGGTGGCCGCGCTCGCGGTGCTGATCATCCTCTGGCAGTTGTACGTCTCCCTCGGCTTCAAGCGGCGCGACGTCGTGCCCGGCCCCCTGGATGTCATCGGCCAGGTCGGAACCCTGTGGGGGGAGGGCAAGCTTCAAGAGGCCGTCTGGACCTCGCTGCAGCGCGGCGTCGTGGGCTTCCTGATCAGCGTGGTGATCGCGACGCCGGTGGGTCTCGTGCTGGCCCAGGTGGCACCGCTGCGGCGCGCTTTCGGGCCGCTGATCTCCGGGCTGCAGGTCCTGCCGTCGGTGGCCTGGGTGCCGGCCGCTATTCTCTGGTTTGGGATCACGGATGCCACCGTGTATTTCGTGGTGTTCATGGGTGCGATTCCCTCGATCATCAACGGCCTGATCTCCGGTGTGGACCAGATTCCGCCGCAGTACCGCAGCGTCGGAAAGGTCCTGGGTGCGTCCCGGCTCCAGCTGGCCTTGCAGATCATCCTGCCGGCGGCCCTGCCCGGGTACCTCGGCGGTCTCAAACAGGGCTGGGCGTTCTCCTGGCGCTCGCTCATGGCGGCGGAAATCATCGCAGTCGGCGGCACCATCGGCTTCGGTCTGGGCTCCATGCTGGACCAGGGCCGCGTCCTGTCCGACATGACCATCGTCATGTCCGCCATCCTGCTGATCCTCGCCGTCGGAATCCTGATCGAGCTGCTCGTGTTCGCACCGATTGAAAAGCGGCTGCTCCGCCGCCGCGGCCTCCTGGCCGGCAGCACCCGCTAGGCAAGCCCCCCAGCTCCTCCAAAGCAACGCGGGGTCACTTACGGCCCATAATCCATTGGTTTATGGGCCGTAAGTGACTCCGCGTTGCTTTTTCGATGGCTCCTTGCCCGGGTACAGGCACGGGCCTACACTCACGCCTAGAGGCCGGGTTGCGGCCCCTTCCACGGCTGATGCAAAGCCCGATTCCTAGGAGGTCGCTGTGGCGGCAAAATTTGGCGTGCTGGCCCTGGTCGAAGCCAAAGCGGGGAAGGAACAGGACGTCTGGGACTTCCTGAACGGAGGGCGCGAAATCGTGCTCAACGAGCCCGGAACGCGCACCTGGTATGCCTTCCGGGTCAACGAGAACACCTTCGGCATCTTCGACACCTTCGACACCGAGGAGGACCGGCAGGCCCACCTCAGCGGCGCCATCCCCGCCGCCCTCGGCGAACACGGTCCCGCCATGCTCGCCAAGGATCCCGACATCAAGCTGATCGAACTCATCGCCGTGAAATAGGGGTGCCCCCGGCCGCCGCAGATCAGGAGCGGCGATTGCCATTATGTGACGCGGCGTTACCTTGCGTGAACTGGTGTTGCCGCACCGTTGTTCCGCTATGTGACGCCGCCCTATCGTCGATGCATGGCAATTCAGGACATTTACCCCACGGCCCTGCGCCTCCTCGGCCGTCCCGTGCTGGTGGTCGGCGCCGGCCCGGTGGCCGCCCGGCGCACCAAGGGGCTGCTCGACGCCGGAGCCCGCGTCACCGTCGTGGCACCGGCCGCCTGCCCGGCGCTCGCTGAACTTGCCGACGCCGGCCTCCTGAACTGGGAGCCCCGCCCGTACCGGCGGTCCGACGTCGACGGCGTCTGGTTCGTCCAGACCGCCACCGGCGACGCCGCCGTGGACGCGCAGGTCTCCGCCGACGCCGAGTCGCAGCGCATCTGGTGCGTCAACGCCTCCGACCACGAAGCCTCCGCCGCCTGGACGCCCGCCGTCGCCGTGGTGGACGACGTCAAGATCGCCGTCAACGCCGGCGGAGACCCGCGCCGCGCCATGGCCCTGCGCGACGCCGTCGCCACCGCCCTGGCCACCGGAGACCTGCCGCTGCGCCGGCACCGAGTTTCCGGCACGGGGGCAACTCCCGGATCCGTGGCCCTCGTCGGCGGCGGTCCCGGCGACACCGGACTCATCACCGTCCGCGGCCGCCGGCTCCTTGGCCAGGCCGACGTCGTGGTGGCGGACCGGCTCGGCCCGCGTGAACTCCTGGCCGAACTGGCCCCCGACGTCCGCATTGTGGAGGTCGGCAAGACCCCCGGCCACCACCCGGTGCCGCAATCCGAAATCAACCGGATCCTGGTCGAGGAAGCCCTGCAGGGCCACCGCGTGGTCCGGCTCAAGGGCGGCGACCCCTACGTCCTGGGCCGCGGCGGCGAGGAAGCCGAATTCTGCCGGCAGCACGGCGTCGAGGTCGAAGTGGTTTCCGGCGTCACGTCGGCCATTTCCGTCCCCGCCGCCGCCGGCATCCCGGTCACGCACCGCGGGCTGGCCAAAGGCTTCAGTGTGGTCACCGGCCATGAGGAACTCTCGGAAGTCCCGGCCCGTGCCGACCACACTGTGATCCTGCTCATGGGTGTGGGCCAGCTGCGCGATTCCGCAGCCTCCCTGGCCCGCGCCGGTTTGCCTCTTCAGACGCCTGTTGGCATCGTAGAGAATGGATACCTGCCAAACCAGCGGGTGACCATCGGAACCCTCGGGACCATCGCGGACCAGGCGGAGGCCGCAGGCGTAGCGAATCCCGCCGTGATCGTGATCGGCGACGTGGTCCGCGTCAGCCCGTTCGCGCCGTCGCACTTCAAGACCGCGGACTACAGCACCACCTCCCCGAACGCTCCCCGCACCACCAAGACCCGCGTACTGACCCCGTAGCCCCACCCAACTAGCTCGCAGCAGAAGCCGTTTTGAGCCCTCATAACGGCCTTAGCTGCGAGTCAGTTGGGCCGTGACAGAAAAAGGAACACAGCCGTGTCAACTAGCACCCCCGTAGGAACCGCCGCCCGCCCGCTGCGCGTCGCCGTCGTCGGCTCCGGTCCCGCCGGCGTCTACGCCGCGGACATCCTGACCAAGAGCGAGGCCGTCAAGAGCGGCGAACTCACCGTCAGCATCGACCTCTTCGACCGCTACCCGGCACCCTACGGTCTGATCCGCTACGGCGTGGCCCCCGACCACCCCCGCATCAAGGGCATCGTCAACGCCCTGCACAAGGTCCTGGACCGCGGCGACATCCGGTTCTTCGGCAACGTGGACTACGGCACGGACTTGTCCATCGATGACCTCCGCACCCACTACGACGCCGTCATCTTCGCCACCGGCGCCATCAAGGATGCGGACCTCAACATCCCCGGCATCGAGCTCGAGGGCTCCTACGGCGGCGCCGACTTCGTGTCCTGGTACGACGGGCACCCCGATGTGTCCCGCGAATGGCCGCTGGAGGCCAAGGAAATCGCCGTGATCGGCAACGGCAACGTGGCCCTCGACGTGGCCCGCATGCTCTCCAAGCACGCCGACGATCTCCTGGTCTCCGAAATCCCGGACAACGTCTACGCCGGGCTGAAGTCCTCGCCGGTCACGGACGTGCACGTGTTCGGCCGGCGCGGGCCCGCCCAGGTCAAGTTCACGCCCCTGGAACTGCGCGAACTCTCCCACTCCAAGGACGTGGACATCATCCTCTACGCCGAGGACTTCGAGTTCGACGCCGAATCGGACCGGCAGATCCAGAGCAACAACCAGACCAAGACCATGGTGGGCACGCTCACCAACTGGATCGCCGAACAGCCCGAGGACCTCTCCGAGCTCACCGCGTCCCGCCGGCTGCACCTGCACTTCCTGCACAGCCCGGTCGAGATCTACGGAGAAGAAACCGACGGCGCCGACGCGCCCGGCCGCGTCGCCGGGATAAAGTTCGAGCGCACCGAACTGGACGGCACCGGCAACGCCCGCGGCACGGGCGAGTTTGTCGAGTACCCGGTCCAGGCCGTGTACCGCGCCATCGGCTACTTCGGTTCCGCCCTCCCCGAGGTCGAGTTCGACCACAGCAAGGGAGTCGTCCCGAACGACGGCGGCCGGGTCCTGGACGCCGCCGGCACCCACGTGCCGGGGATCTACGCGACCGGCTGGATCAAGCGCGGTCCGGTGGGACTGATCGGCCACACCAAGGGTGACGCCCTCGAAACCGTGACCTACCTGCTTGAGGACCGCGAAAACCTGCCGCTGGCCGCGGCGCCCGCCCCCGAGGCGATCGTCGAGCTCCTGGCGGGCCGCGGCGTCGAGTACACCAGCTGGGAAGGCTGGCTGGCCCTGGACGAGCACGAGCGCGCCCTGGGTGAAAAGGCCACCGCTGCCGGCGGGTCGCACGGCGTCGCCGTCCAGCGCGAGCGCATCAAGGTTGTGCCCCGCGAGGACATGGTGGAGATCTCCCGCGGCGCCGCCGTCGAGGTCTAGCCTCAACACAGAGCAACACAGAGCAACACATAGCAACACAGAGCAACGACGCAGACCAGCGCGGGGTCACTTCCCGCCCATCCCGGAAGGGATTATGGGCGCTAAGTGACCCCGCGTTGTTTGATTTACGTGGAAACCTGGGCGGTAGTCAGTAGGCTTACCGTCATGGATGAACACTCGCCCAGGGCCGGCCAATGAGGCTCCGCCACAGCAACGCGTCCGGCCGCGGATACCGCAGGGTCCCCGCCGGGACCGGGTTCAGTTACAAGGACCTGGACGGCTCCACCCTGCCGCCGGGCCCCGTGCGGGAACGGCTCGAGGGCATCGGGATCCCGCCGGCTTGGACCGACGTCTGGATTGCCCCGTACGACAACGGGCACATCCAGGCCACGGGAGTGGACGCGGTGGGCCGGCGGCAGTACATCTACCATCCGAGCTGGCGGGAACGGAAGGACCGGCTGAAGTTCGACCGTTCGCTCCAGCTGGCTGAGACCCTGCCGACCGCACGCCGCCTGGTGACCATGGACCTGCGCTCCGAGGGGCTGACGCGGGAACGCGTGCTGGCGGCCGCCTTTCGGATGCTCGACAGCGGATCATTGCGCGTCGGCTCGGAGCGCTACACCAATGAAAACGGCAGCCATGGCCTCGCCACCCTGCTCTGCGCCCACGTCAAGGTGCGCAAGGACGAACTCCGGCTCAGCTTCCCGGCCAAGAGCGGCAAGACCTGGGAGTCGCGGATTGACGACGCCGACCTCGCCGCCGTCGTGCGCCAGCTCAAGCGCCGCGGCGGCAACGCCCGCCTGCTGGCCTACAAGGATGGCCGCAGCTGGCATCCGGTGTCGAGCGCGGACATCAACGAGTACGTCAAGGAGCGCACGGGGGAGGACTTCACCGCGAAGGATTTCCGCACCCTGCGGGGGACGGTGGCGGCAGCGGTCAGCCTGGCGCAGAGCGGCCCGCAGACGAAGGTCTCGGCCCGGAAGAGCGCGGTGAGCCAGGCCATGCAGGACGCGGCCGCGGTCCTGGGCAACACACCGTCGATCGCCCGGAAAAGCTACGTGGATCCCCGGCTGCTGGACCACTTCGCGGCCGGGGAAACGATCGACCCGAGGCGGCTGGATTCCGCCGAGTCCGAGATCCGCGCCCTGCTGTACCAGGAAGGCGACGTGGTGCCGCTGCGGAAGGCCGCCGGCTAGTTCCCGGGCGCGGCCCGGCGGCACCTCAGAACTCGGCGTTGATGAACCCGATGACAATCGCCGTCCACCAGCACAGCTGCGAGATCACCAGGCACAGCAGCAGATGGACCCGTTGCCCGGCGGTCAGGTCCTTGAACGAGGCATCGGGCGTCAGCCTGGCCAGCCGCCGCATGAGCGGAATGAGCATGATCCCGTTAAGGCTGAGCACAAGCACGGCGGCGAGCTTGAGGTCCGTCATCGGGTTGCTCAGGTGCGGGTTCAGGAACACGCCCGTGGCCAGCATGCCGGCCAGGCCGCCCCAGATCAGCGGTGTCGCCGCGCCGTCGAGCCTGATGGTTTCGGCCAGGTCGCGTCTGCCGATCAGCCACAGGAAGCCGTGCCAGTCCATCAGGACGACGGCGCCAAAGGCCACCACCATCGACAGCACGTGCAGCACGACGGCGATGTGGTGGACATAGGTGTCGACGTGGACCGCAGTGGACAACGTGACCGAGAGCAGCCAGGCCGCGGCGGCCGCGGCGGACAGGGCGGCTACGAGCCGCCGCGTGGACCGCTCAGATTCACGGTGCCGTCGGAGGGTGCGTCTGCTCACCGGAACGTAGCTCATGCCATACCTCTGCGAGACCTGGCGCCGGTGGCCGTCCCAGCCCGACCCGGGGTAGCTCCACGATAGTCCCGCGGGCAGATGCCAAACAAGAAAATCCCCACCCAGGGCGGCGGCTACATCCGGCCGAAACGCGCCCGGACCAGCGCGAACACGCCGTAGGCAATGAACCCGGCCCCGATTGCCAGGAGCAGGTACGGGCCGAAGGGGTGGTCCCGGAGCGCCTTGAGGCTGCCGTCCAGGCCGGTGGAGGAACCGGGATTGTTGGTCGCCGCGGCCACGACGAAGAGCAGCCCGGTCAGGATCAGCGCCAGCCCTTTGGAGACGTGGCCGGTGACGCCAAGCACGCTGATCAGTTTGCCGCGGCGGGTCCCTTCGAAATGCTGCAATTCCTCCTTGAACTTCTTCCCGAAGCCCTTGACGATGAAATACACGCCGATTCCCATGATGGTGAGCCCGAGGCCGACCAGGGCCGGAACCCCCAACGGTGACTGGATCAGGGCCGTGCTGAAATCCCGGGTCGAGTCGCCCGAATCGCCGCGCTGGCCGAGCCCGAAGCCCGCGAAGCTCAGCCCGACGCTCCCGTACGCTATGGCAAGGAAGCCGGAGGAAATGAGTTTGCCCAGCTGCTCCCGGCGCGGCAGGTGGCGGCCCCGGAGCGTCGCCTCGCTCAGCTGCCAGAGCGCGAGGCCCGCGCAGGCGATGCAGGCCGCCCACATCACCGCCGGACCCCAGGGGTTGGCAGCGAGTTGTTCGATGGCGCCGGTGGGTTCGGCCTGGCCCGGCGCGCCCAGGACCAGAGCGACGGCGATGGCCCCGATCACGATATGAAGCAGTGCCATCACCGCGAATCCGGAACGGGCGACGACGTCGAGCGCGGTGCTGTTCGACGCCGCCTCCGCGGTGTCGAACGCGTCGCCGATGGCGGCTTCGATCCCGGACTCTTCTTCTGCCATGGTGATGCGGCTATTCCTCATCTGGTCCGGTGGAACGGTGCCGTGCCTACGGCGGTGTGCCGGTGTTGTGCCTTACGGCGGTGTGCCTATGGCGCCGATTCTACGCGCGGCGAAGTGACATCCGCTTGGACTACCGCGTTTTTGGTAAGTGTGCTTACCATAGCCGGGTCATGGCCCCGCTCGTGGACATGCCGCGGACCGGCAGCCTTGCTGCCCCCTGCGATTCGGATTCGAAGACAGATGATAGGAAGCTCAACATGGCAGGTAATCTTGTTGCCCGATCCATTCACGACCTGACGGCAGCCGCCTGGTTCGGCGGTTCCCTGATGGGTGCCATTGGGCTCAACGGTGCCACGGCTGCTGCCAAGGACCCTGCGGAACGTACCCGCCTCTCAAGCCTGGGCTGGAAGAAGTGGGCGCCGTACCAGGCGGCGGCGTTTGGGGCGCATTTTCTTTCGGGCCTCGCCGTGATGTGGGAGAACAAGGGGCGGATGGCCAAGCAGGACGGCGTCACGCGCCTGAGCGTCTACAAGTCCGTCGTCACCCTCGCCGGTGCCGCTGTGACCCTGTACGCGGGCCTGCAGGGAGCCAAGGTGGACAAGCTGGCCGCCGAGGGCGCCAAGGGTGCCACCGAGCCGAAGCCGGGTGCCTCCGAGGAACTCCGTTCCGCGCAGCAGCAGCTGAAGATCCTGCAGTGGACCATCCCCGTGTTCGCCGGCTGGGTGATCGTGCTCGGCGCCAAGCACGGCGAGATGCAGCGGCCCAAGAACGTACTGAAGGGCCTCGTCCGCTAGCCCCGGCACAGCCGGTATGCGCCACTGTTGAGGGCCGGAACTTCGCGTTCCGGCCCTCAACAGTGGCAGTCGCACTCTCGCCGGAACAGCACTCTCACGCCGGAACGGGGGGAGCCGGGACTGCGGTCCGGCCCTTCGATTGCCGGGCCCGCAGGATGATCTTGAAGATTTCACCGAGGAACAGCAGCACCACGCCCGGCACCAGGCAGAGCAGCCACTGCTGGCCGGAAAGCGGCAGCGTGCCGAACAGGTCCTGCATCACCTTCATCTGGGTGATCAGCATCGAGCCGAGGACGGCCCACGCGAACGCCCAGAGCAGCTTCGGGTTGGACACCGTGGCGGGCCCGAAGGCGCTCTCGGTCGGGTAACGCAGATTGAGCGCCACGAAGATGTTCATCAGCCCCAGCCCCACCACGGCCATGGTCTGGCCGACCTCCAGTGATCCGTAGGTGGTTTTGCCGATCTGCACGAGGATCAGCGTCGCGGCCGCCATGAAAAGCCCGACGACGAACAGGCGCACCATCATCGACCGGACGAGGATCGGCTGGTTGAAGGGCCGTGGTTTGCGGTCCATGATGCCCGGCGTCGCGAGATCCAGGCCCATCACCGCCCCAATCGGGGCGACGATCGCCATGTGGATCCACAGCACCTGGGCCGGGCTGAGCAGGGCCGTGCCGGCTATGGCGAAGGCCGAGGATCCGATGAACGCCAGAATGAACATGAACAGGTTGGCGACCTGGATCCGGATGAACTTCTGCAGGTTGTCGTACACGAGCCGGCCCTCTTCGACCGCCGCCACGATGGTGGCAAAGTTGTCGTCGGCCAGGATCATCTTGGCCGCGCCCTTGGCGACGTCGGTGCCGGTGATGCCCATCGCGATCCCGATGTCGGCGGCCGCGATGGCCGGCGCGTCGTTCACGCCGTCGCCGGTCATGGCCACGATGTTGCCCTTGCGCTTGAGCACCTCGACCAGCCTGACCTTGTGTTCGGGGGCGACACGGGCGATCACGCCGATCCCGTCCACCTGGCTGTCGGCCTCCGCGTCGCTCATCGCCGCGAACTCGGCCCCGGTCACCGCGCGGCCTCTGATGCCCAGTTCGTCGGCGATCGCCGCAGCGGTGACGGCGTGGTCGCCGGTGATCATCCGGACCCGGATGCCGGCGTGCTTTGCCTTGGCGATGGCGGCCACCGCCTCGGCGCGCGGCGGGTCAACCTCGCCGATCAGCGCCGAAATCTCCAGACCCTGCATCAGCGCCATCAGGTCGCCCGAAGGCTGGAACGTCGCCGGGTCGAACTCGCGCTGCGCCAGGGCGAGCACCCGCCTGCCCTGGCTGGCGATGCGTTCGTTCTCGGCAAGCACCTTGCCCCGCATTTCGTCAGTGAGGCGCTCGGCGTGGCCGCCCGGCATCCGGCCGAACGAGGACCTGCTCAGGAGGACGTCGGGTGCCCCTTTCACGTAGGCCCGGATCACGGGCCTGCCATCGGCCCCCGGCATACGGTGGAACGTGGCCATGAACTTGTAGTCGGAATCGAACGGCACCGACGCCACGCGTGGGTTGTTCCGGCGGAATTCCCTGACGTCCACGCCGCCTTTCTGCGCGAGCACGTAGAGCGCCGCCTCGGTGGGGTCCCCGACCACCTCGCCGTCGTTGATATCGGAGTCGTTGCACAAGGCGCAGGAGAACATCACGTAGTCCAGGTCCCGCTCGGCGTCCCCGGTGGTCCGTTGGATCTGGCCGTCGAAACTGTAGCCCTCACCGCTGACGGTGTAGTGGTGCTGCACTGTGGTGATCTCGCGGACCGTCATCTGGTTCAGGGTCAGGGTGCCGGTCTTGTCCGAATTGATGGCCGAGGTGGAGCCCAGAGTCTCGACCGCAGGGAGGACCTTCATGATGGCGTTCTTCTTGGCCATATTGACCGACCCGACGGACAGGATGGTGGTGACGACGGCGGGCAGCGCGTCCGGGATGGAGCCGACTGCCAGCGCCACACCGATTCCGAAGAGCACCGCGAAGGACTCGCCGGAGGCCAGGCCCATCACGACGATGGCGATAAACGCGAAGAGGGCCGCGATAATGATGAAGATGGTGAGCCGGTCCACCTGCTTGGTGAGCGGGGTCTTCTCCACTTTCTGCCCGGACAGCATGTGGGCGATGTGGCCGACCTCCGAGCCCATGCCGGTGGTGGTGACGAGGATTTCGCCGTGGCCCCGCGTCACGTTCGTGTTCATGAACGCCATGTTCAGGCGGTCGCCGATGCCGACGTCGTGCCGGCCGATGGTCTCGGTGTCCTTCTCGACGGCGACGCTCTCCCCGGTCAGGGCGCCCTCCTCGATCTGGAGGGTTGCCGCCAGGATGATCCGGCCGTCGGCGGGGACGCGGTCACCGGCATCGACCACCACGATGTCGCCGGGGACGATCTGTTCGGCGGGGAGCTCCACAACGTCACCGTCGCGGCGCACCTTGGCCATAGCCTTCATCATCTGCCCCAGGGAGGCGGCGGCTTCTTCGGCCTTGCCCTCCTGGTGGTACCCCAGCCACGCGTTGAACAGCGTCAGCAGGGCAAGCCCAATGGCGGTTCCGTATTCCGCAATCAGCAAGCTGACCAGGGCGGCGACCACAAGGACGATCTGCATGTAGTCCTGATAGTGCTTGAAGAACCGTTTCCATACCGGCTCCTGCTTAGCGGCGGCCAGGGCGTTCGGGCCGTACTCCTGCAGCCGCTGCTGCGCCTCTCCCGTGCTCAACCCGCCAGCCGGATCCACCTTCAGCTCGGCCGCCACTTCAGCCGGTGCCAGCGCGTACCAGCTCGCGTCAGCCTCCGCCGGGGCCACCCCAGCTACTGCTCCGGGATCGTCGCTCATGACTTCCTCCTCATCGCCGGGGCGCTGCTTAGAACGGGGTGGGGATGTGCCGCACGGCCAGTGCCGGTTCGGTGTAATCGCCGGCCTTCTGGCGCTTGGGGAGCTCGACGTCGAGCCCCGGGTACGGCTCGTAGGGCACCTGGCTGAGAATATGGCTGATGACGTTGAGCCGGCCGCGCTTCTTGATGTCATTGTGCGCGACGTACCACGGTGCCCAGGCGGTGTCGGTCGCCTCGAACATGGCGTCCCGGGCCCGGGAATAGTCGTACCACCGTTTGTAGGACTTCAGGTCCATCGGAGAGAGTTTCCAGGTCTTGCGGGGGTCGTCCATGCGGCTCTCGAGCCGCCTGGTCTGCTCGTCAGCACTGACCTCGAGCCAGTACTTGAGCAGGATGATCCCGGAGTCGACCATCGCCTTCTCCACCATCGGGGTCATGTCGAGGAACCTCTGGGTCTGGTCCGGTGTGCAGAAACCCATCACCCGCTCGACGCCCGCACGGTTGTACCAGCTGCGATCGAAGATGACCACCTCGCCCGCCGCCGGGAAGTGAGACATGTAGCGCTGGAGGTACATCTGCGACTTCTCCCGCTCGGTCGGTGTGGGGAGCGCGACCACGCGGAACACCCGGGGGCTCACCCTTTCGACGATGCGCTTGATCGTGCCGCCCTTGCCGGCCGTGTCGCGGCCTTCGAAGACGATGCAGATTTTGGCTCCGGTGGACTTCACCCACTCCTGCATGGCGACCAGTTCACCCTGCAGGACCTCCATCTCCGCTTCGTACTTCTTGCGCGGCATCTTCTTTCCGGCGCGCTCGTCCTCTGCGTCGGAGCCCTTGGACTTTTTCTTCTTCTTGCCCACCATCGACCTCCTCGCGACGTACTTGCTGAGGTAAACCACAACACTGCGACACCGGCGAGACTGTCATCCAACGAGACCGGCACCCCGGCCCGGGACTGGGGCGCAGCTGCACTTGTCGCGGGCACCCTCGTGCGGCGTCCTGCCATTCTTAGTGTTGACCGCGGCTCGGGTCCGGTCTACGGCACTAAGACCCTAATGGGCGGCGGCGGAACCGGGTGTCTCGGCCGAGCCGGCCCCTGCTGCTGGGCGCAGGGGCCGGCCGTCCGGGCTCGGCGCTGCCGCCGATGATGACGGAAACCCGCCTGGCCGCGAGGCCGGTGCGCGGGTGGCGGCCGCCACTGAGACAGAGCATCTTCCGCGCACCTTGGGAAAGCCTTGGGTTAATCCTGGAGCCATTCCGCGCAGGAATTCAGATTCCGGGTGACGCTTTCGACGGCGGCCGCCTCGTCGCGGGCGGCAATTGCGGCCACGAGTTCGTCGTGGCCCTCGTGCGGCAGGCCGTTGAAGCCTCCCCGACGCTGCTGGCGGAGCAGGTCGTTGTGGAATACGCTGCCGAAACTGACATACAGCTCATGCAGCAGCGGGTTGGCGGACGCCTCCGCCACGCGCGCATGGAAGTCCCAGTCTGCCCGGGCCCACGCGGCGTAGTCCTCGGCGAGCCAGGCGGTACGGCGGGCGGTGAGCAAACCGCGCAGGGCGGTGAGGTCGTCGGCTGTCGCATGGCGTGCAGCGAGCCTGGCCGCCTGGGTGTCCAGCCCGACCCGGACCTCGAGGATGTGCTCCTGGGAGTGGTCCTCATACATCCGCTGCGTGGCGCCTGCGATCTCGCTCGTGGCGCGGACATACGTGCCGTCCCCGCGGCGGACGTCGAGCATTCCGCTGTGGGCCAGCGCTTTGATGGCCTCACGCAGAGTGCCACGGGAGACCCCAAAGGCGGCCATCAGCTCAGGTTCGGCCGGAATGCGCTGCTGCAGCGGCCACTCGCCCGAGTGGATCAGGGCCCGCAGCTTGGCAGTGATTTCCTCCGCCAGCGGTGGCCGGTGCGAAGTTGTGAGTGTCATCGCCGGGTTCCTTCCGGGGCGTGCGGGGCGGTGGGCCGCAGCTTTTTGGCTGCCAGTTCCTTGGCCCGCAGCTCCTTCGGTCCGGCCGAGAGCAGGTGGCCCACCGCGATCTGGCCGAGGGCCACGGCCAGCAGCAGGGCCAACGGCAGCGTCCAGGAATTGGTGGCGCTGTGCAACAGGCCCATGCCGAACGGGCCGAGCGTCGCCAGCAGATACCCGGCGGACTGGGCCACAGTGGACAGTGCGGTGGTCTCGGCCGTGGTGCGGCCGCTGCGGCTGATCATCACCATGACCAGCGGGAAAATGCCGAGTCCGAATCCCAGCAGCACCGCGGTCAGAGGAGCCCAGTCCGTCGGCACGACCAGCATCGAGAGGACCCCGAGGGCCATGGTCACGGTGGCCAGATAGAACGCGGTCCGCAGCATCCGGGGGCGTGAGCCGATGGCCACCAGCACCATGCCGGCGGGGACGGAGACGAGCTGCATGAGTCCGAACATGAGCCCGCTGTCGGAGGCGGTGAGGCCCATGGTGGCCAGCATGTAGGGGAACCAGCTGAGCACGGCATAGGCCAGGAGTGCCTGCACTGTGAAGCCCAGCGTGATCATCGCGCCGGTGCGGGTCCGCAGCAGGGGCCATGGCGAGACCCGGGCGGCCTTGCCGGGGGACGCGTTGCGGTGGGCGTGCACCGCGATCGGGAGGAAGCCGAGGCACGCCCCCAGGGCCAGGAATCCGATCGCGCCGACGCCCGCCGACGGCGAGCCCAGGGCTTGGGCCACCGGAACGATCAGCACGGCGGTGGCAGTGGCGCCTGTGGTCATGGTCAGCGTGTAGACGGCGGTCATGAGGGACGTGCGGTCCGCGAAGTGCACGCGGATGAAAGAGGGCATGGCCACGTTGCAGATGGCCAGCCCGGACATCCCCGCCACGGTGCCGGCCAGGAGCATCCCGGTGGACGGGACGCCGCGGAGCAGCAGACCGGCCGCCAGCATCACGAGGGAGAGCAGGATGGCCTTTTCCAGCCCCAGCTGCCGGGTGAGCCAGGACGTGGCAGCGCCGGCCACCGCGAAGCACAGCGTGGGGATCGAGGGGAGCAGCGCTGCGATCAGCGGGCCGTAGCCCAGGACAGCCTGCAGGTCGTGGAAAAGCGCGGCGGCGCCGGTGATGCCGGCACGCAGGTTGAGCCCAATGAGCACGAGCGCCACGACGCCGGCCACGATCACGCCCCGCGGGCGGACCGCGCCGGGTGGAGCTGTCTGGGAAAGTGCGGAAACCGCCGTGCTGCTAGCCATAGCTAAAGGTTAGACGTTTGATGTTTGAGACTCAGCCTTTAGTGGCGAATATCTCTGCAGGTGACAGAAAGCAACGCGGGGTCACTTAGCGCCCATCCCGGGCCGCTCAATGGGCGCTAAGTGACCCCGCGTTGCCTGCGGGCCGGACTGGAAGCGCGGTCAGCGCGGTCAGCGCGGGTGCCGGGCGCTGAGCCGCTGCACCGCGAGCGCGAGCCAGAGCTGCACCCGGTCCGCTGTCTGCGCGGGGTCGTATCCGGTGAGTTCGGTGATCTGCGCCAGCCGGTAGCGGACCGTATTGCGGTGCAGCGTCAGTTCCTCGGCGACGGCCGCCACCGAGCCGTTGTTGCCGAGGTAGCTTTCCAGCGTGGCCATGAGTTCGGCGCCGTGCGCCGCGTCGAAGGCCCGCAGCGGGTTCAGTGATTCGTTGGCCATGTCCGCCAGCGGAACGTCCTCGCTCGCGAGCAGCAGCGAGGTCAGGCTCAGCCGCTCGGGCTCGTTGACCGGCAGCCCGTGGCTGGCCGCGTCGCGGGCCTCGAAATAGCTCCAGCGCAGGCCGTTGGGCTTGGTGTACGCCCCGCCTATGCCGATCGTGGCATGGATCCCGGCCTCGGCGAGGTGGTCGCTGAGGCTGCGGGCAAGGGCGCTCGCGCCACTGCCGTCGTCGGCCACCACCACCACGAGGTCCTTCCCGACGACGGAGCCGACCGCCGCAGCCAGCGGCTGGGGCAGCGACGAGCTTCCCAGCTGTTTCTGGTGGGCGGCCGATTCGGCGAGCAGGACCACGTTCTTGCGGGTGCTGTTGATGCCGACGCCGGCCAGACGGCGGGTGGCTTCGGACGCCTCCAGCGTCCCGTGGATAACGTCGTCGAGGACCTGGCCCGCCAGCGCCCGCTGCGCCTGCCGTTGCTTGACCATGTTGTTGAGCTCAACGCTGATCAGGTTTTGGGCGTAACCCACGATGCCCGTGTCCTCGAACGGCTGCTTCACCCACAGGGTGCAGGCATCGCGGCGTCCCGTGGGGATGGGATAGGACGCCCAGCCCTCGGCCTTGGGCGCCGGGTGGCCCGCAACGCTGTTGTACAGCTGGGCGGTGAACTGGGTCAGGACGATCTCGGTGCGCAGCATCGACCCCAGGTGTTTCAGGAGCTCGGCCAGGCCGCCGCCCGTCAGCAGGGCGCGGGCCAGGATCTGGTGCCCGGCGATGAGCCGCTCAAGCTTGACCAGGTGGTCCGCGGACTGGGCGTCGGCCACGAGCTTTCCGATCGCGATGAACGGTGTCTCGTAGGGCACTTCCACCACGGGCAGGCCCCACCGGTTGGCTTCGGCGATCAGGGCCGGCGGAACGGCGTCGTGCGTCAGGCCGACCCCGAACCCGATGCCCACCGCGCCTGCCCGCTGGACCTGACGCACAAACCGGCGCTGCTCCGCGGCACTTTTGAGCCGCATACCGGTCGTCAGGATCAGTTCGCCGCCATTGAGGAACCGCTGCGGATCCTCCTGTTCGGTGACGGCCACCCAAAGAATGTCCTGGTGCCAGGTGGTTTCGGCGAGTCCGGCCTTGGTGAGATTCAGGGACGGAACTCCCAGTAGGGCTGCGAGTGAAATGGCCATGGATTCAGGATAGCCGGGTGCTGGTCAAGCGCACTAAAGTTCTGCGGGGATGGTGTGCAGGTGCCTATTCCCTGCCTTGGCCTGCTGGCATAGGCTCGTGACCAGTCACACATCCGTCATTGGCAGTAAGAAAGAGGTTGTACACCGTGGTTCAAACCTTGCAGAACTTCATCAACGGCGAGTTTGTCACGCCCGCCGGCACAGGATTGCTGCCCATAGTGAACCCCACCAACGGTGACGTGGTGGCGCAGGCGCCGATCTCGGTGCAGGCCGACGTCGACGCCGCCATGACGGCAGCCAAGAACGCGTTCAAGACCTGGAAGCACACCACGCCCGGGCAGCGGCAGCTCATGCTGCTCAAGCTGGCGGATGCCGTCGAGGCCAACAGTGACGAGCTCGTGGAGGCCCAGCACCGCAACACCGGCCAGGTCCGCTCCCTGATCGCCTCTGAGGAAGTGGCCGCGGGCGCCGACCAGCTGCGCTTCTTCGCAGGCGCCGCCCGCATCATGGAAGGCAAGTCCGCCGGCGAGTACTTCGAAGGCCACACCTCCTACGTGCGGCGCGAGCCGATCGGCGTCGTTGCGCAGGTGGCCCCCTGGAACTACCCGTTCCTCATGGCCATCTGGAAGATCGGGCCCGCCCTGGCCGCCGGCAACACCGTGGTCCTCAAGCCCTCGGACACCACCCCCGAATCCACCCTGGTGCTGGCCCGGCTCGCCGGTGAGATCTTCCCGGCCGGCGTCCTGAACGTTGTCCTGGGCACCGGCGAAACCGGCGCGATGATGGTCGAGCACAAGGTCCCCGGCCTGGTCTCCATCACCGGTTCCGTCCGCGCCGGCATCGCTGTCGCCTCGGGTGCCGCCAAGGGACTCAAGCGCGCCCACCTGGAACTCGGCGGCAAGGCCCCGGCCATTGTGTTCGCCGACGCCGACATCAAGAAGAGCGCCGCGGCGATCGCCGAGTTCGCCTTCTTCAACGCCGGCCAGGACTGCACGGCCATTACGCGCGTCCTGGTCCAGGATTCGGTGCACGACGACGTCGTCGCCGCCATGGTGGAGCACACCAAGACCCTGCACACCGGCTCGCAGAACGACGAAGACAACTACTTCGGCCCGCTGAACAACGTCAACCACTTCAACGCTGTCACCTCAGTTGTCGAGCACCTGCCGGCCAACTGCAGGATCGAGACCGGCGGCCACCGCGCGGGCGAGAAGGGCTTCTTCTTCGAGCCCACCATCGTCACCGGCGCCAAGCAGAGCGATGACATCGTCCAAAAGGAAACGTTCGGCCCGGTCATCACGGTGCAGAAGTTCAGCACCGAGGACGAGGCCGTGGAACTGGCCAACGACGTCGACTACGCCCTGGCCTCGAGCGTCTGGACGACGAACCACGGTACCGCCATGCGCCTGAGCCGCGACCTCGACTTCGGCGCAGTCTGGATCAACACCCACATTCTCCTCACCGCCGAAATGCCGCACGGTGGCTTCAAGCAGTCCGGCTACGGCAAGGACCTGTCCATGTACGGCGTGGAGGACTACACCCGCATCAAGCACGTCATGAGTGCGCTCGACGCATAACGCGGATGCATAACGCCGTCGCATAACGCTGCTACCTCAACCTGACGCATAACTCGCGCGCCTCAACCGCACGCTTAGGAAGGCCTTCCCATGACCACCACCGCACATGACATCACCTACCGGCTCGAGCAGAAGCGCCGCGTCCAGGCCGACTTCCCGGGCCCCAAGTCCGTTGCCCTGACCGAACGCCGCAAGGCGGTCGTCGCCGCTGGCGTCGCGTCCAGCGTCCCGGTCTTCGTGGCCGACGCCGACGGCGGCATCATCCACGACGTCGACGGCAACTCCTTCATTGACCTCGGCTCCGGCATCGCCGTGACGAGCGTCGGCGCCTCGGACCCCGCCGTCGTCGGCGCCGTGAAGGAAGCCGTGGAGCACTTCACCCACACCTGCTTCATGGTCACGCCGTACGAGGGCTATGTCGCCGTTGCCGAGCAGCTGAACCGCCTCACCCCGGGCGACCACGAAAAGCGCACGGTGCTGTTCAACTCCGGCGCCGAGGCGGTCGAAAACGCCGTCAAGGTGGCCCGCCTGGCCACCGGCCGGGACGCCGTCGTCGCGTTCGACCACGCCTACCACGGCCGCACCAACCTGACCATGGCGCTGACCGCCAAGGCCATGCCGTACAAGACCAACTTCGGCCCGTTCGCGCCCGAGGTCTACCGCATGCCGATGAGCTACCCGTTCCGCGAGGAAAACCCGGAGATCACCGGTGCCGAGGCTGCCAAGCGCGCCATCACCATGATCGAGAAGCAGATTGGCGGCGAGCAGGTTGCCGCGATCATCATCGAACCGATCCAGGGCGAGGGCGGCTTCATTGTCCCCGCCGACGGGTTCCTGCCCGCGCTGGCGGACTGGGCCAAGGACAAGGGCATCGTGTTCATCGCCGATGAGGTCCAGTCCGGCTTCTGCCGCACCGGTGAATGGTTCGCCGTGAACCACGAAGGTGTTGTCCCGGACATCATCACCATGGCCAAGGGCATCGCCGGCGGCATGCCGCTCTCCGCCATCACCGGCCGCGCCGATCTCCTCGACGCCGTCCACCCGGGCGGCCTCGGCGGCACCTACGGCGGCAACCCGGTGGCGTGCGCAGCAGCGCTGGCGGCGATCGGCTCGATGGAGCAGTACGACCTCAACGGCCGCGCCAAGCACATTGAAGAGATCGCCCTCGGCAAGCTGCGCGAACTCGCCGCTGAGCTTGCTGACGGTTCGGTGATCGGTGACGTCCGCGGCCGCGGCGCCATGCTGGCCATTGAACTCGTCCAGGCCGGTTCCAAGGAGCCGAACCCGGAGCTGACCAAGGCCGTCGCCGCAGCCTGCCTCAAGGAGGGTGTCATCATCCTCACCTGCGGCACCTACGGCAACGTCATCCGGCTGCTGCCGCCGCTGGTCATCAGCGACGAGCTGCTGCTGGACGGCCTCGGGGTCCTGGCCGCGGCCATTAAGGCCAACGCCTAGCCCAAGGCCCAATGAGCTGCCGGGAAGGCGATCCTTTCCCGGCGAGCCGGCGCTACCCGAAAACGGGCGACACAGCGGAGGAGCCGCGGACACCATGTCCGTGGCTCCTCCGCTGTTTCCGGCCTGGCTTTTCCGACCCTGCATCCGGGCCTTGGTTCTCCGGCCCTACATCCGGGCCCTGCATCCGGTCCTACTTCCAGGCGGTCGCGTCCAGCTGGATCGCCACCACGTACAGGTGCTGGCCCTGCTCGATCTTCTCCACCTCAGTGACCCGCACCTTCGTTTCCGGAATCGTGCCCATCGGACGGCCGACGCCGATCCCGTAGCTCAGCACGCCCTCGAAGTCCCCGGCCGGCGCGTAGCTGGTGAGCGCCTGGTATCCGATTGCCGGCGGCGGCGCACTGGTCACGGTGCTGGCCGTGCCGTCCGCGGTGTGTGACTGGGCCCCGCGGAAGGTCACCTCGAGGAGGGTTCCCGTGCCGGGCATCGGGATGGGCAGGCCGCTGCCGTCGTCGACGAGTTCGGGGACCATTTCGACGTCGTAGCTGGGGAAGCCACCGGTGAACCGGAAGCTCAACTGGTCGTACGGCGGCGCGTCGGAGGGGTGCTGGCCCGCGCCGATGGCGGCCAGCGTCGGCAGCGGTGCCGCCGGCGGGGGCGCGATCGGCACAGGGTTCTTGTGGTCCGTATGGAACGGGGTGGTTGGCCCCGGCACGGACCAGTCGTGAGTGACCGTGGAGGAGATCACCTTGTCGCCTGGTTGCGGCGGTGCCGTTTCGTCGGCATCCCCGGTTGCCGACGGCGACGGGCTGGCGGTCGGGCCGGCGGAGGCGGTCGGGGACTGCGACGGCGGCTGGCTGCCGGCGGAGGGCTGCGGGGCCGGCGGCGTGCAGGCAGTCAGGACCAGCAGGAGCGTCAGGGTTCCCAGTCCCGCGGCCCGCGTCCGTCCGTTGCGAATGGCGTCCATGGTGCGCTCCCCTCGACCATTCCAGCGTAGGTCCGGAAGATTGTGCTGGTCAGGGTAATAAGTCACCACCTTTTTGAGGTTCCGCTGGACTAGAGTCGTTCCTATCCACTGCAGGAACGCAGACCGGCCGACGTCGCCCGGAACCCCCGGGGCGCAGCTGGCATCTGCCCCAGACCCAAAAGGGGTTCATACATGCGATACGTAGTCGGCTATACACCCACCGAACGTGGTGCGGACGCCGTTGCCCTGGCCTCAGCCATGGCCCGCGCGCAGGGAGCGCATCTCGACCTGGTCTATGTGGTGGATCGGCACACGCCCTATGTGGCGATGAATCCGGAAGGAAACCAGGTCAGCGCCGCGGAGCAGCAGATCCGCTCAGCGGAACGCCAGGGAATGGAACTGGTCCCTGAGGGGCTGGAGGCGCACTTCCATGTCCGACAGGCCGAATCGTTCGCGGCCGGCCTCATTGAGGCCGCACTCGAGTACAGGGCAGGCTTGATCGTTGTGGGTGCCGCCAGCAGCGGCCTGTTCAAGCGCCATACCGTGGGCAACGTGGCCAACGCCCTGCTGCACGCTGCCCCGGTTCCGGTGGCACTGGCGCCGCGCGGCTACCGCCATACCGAAGCCATCACGCGTCTGACCCTCGCGGTGGGCCAGCGCGTCGGAGCGGAGGCGGCGATCGACGTCGCGATCGAATCCGCCGAGCGCCGCGGGGTGCCGCTTCGGCTGGTTTCCCTCGTGGAACTGGACGTCGAGGGGGACGGCGGGGAGAACGTCAACGCCGCCCACATCCACGCCAACACCGTCCTCGCTGCCGCCGCGCACCGTCTGCCGGAGGGCCACCACGTCAGCGTGGAGGTCGCCCACGGCCGCACGATCGAGGAAGCGATCGATGACCTGGAATGGGACGACGGCGAGGTCATGATCGTCGGGTCCTCCCGCCTGGCGGAGAAGCACAAACTGTTCATTGGCAGCACGGCTTTCAAGGTGCTGCGGGCGCTCCCCGTTCCCATGGTCGTGGTCCCGCGCGACTACCAGCGGGTGGATGCCTTCCCGGAGGTCTGAGGCCCCGGGGCCAGGACCGCCCAATACGCGGGAATGTTGCTGGGCGGTCCACCGGCCTCCATCGGCACCGTCTTCAGGACGGTGGGTCCCTCCGCGATGAGGGTCCAGCGGTCCGGGGGAAACACGCGGGAGCGTTGCCCGGCACCGAAGTGGCCCGGTTTCGGCAACGAGCCTATGGCCTGGCGGAGCGGTCCCGGGATCCGCTTGCCGGTGGCGCCGAGTTCCCTCAGGTAGCTCAGGGCGCCGCCCGGGACGTTCGTTTCGACGAGGTAGATCCTGCCCCGGGTGCCCAGGAGCGCTTCGATGGAGCCTGCGAGGCATGCCTGCCGACGCCGGCTGAGGACATGGAGCACGCCGCGGACAAAGACGTTGGCGTCGCCGAGTTCGCGCGCCAGCGCAGCCGCCGCGGCCGGCTGCGTGGCATCCAGGCTCCGGAAACTGAGGCCCGCGACCTGCGGCTGCGCGGAATGCGCGGCTGCCACGGCCTGGGGTGAGACGTCGACGCCGAGGACCGAGGCGAAGATGGCGGTGAGCCGCCGTGTGATGGTGCCGTTCCCGCAGCCGAGATCGATCACCGGAAGGCTGGTGTCCATCGCGCCGGCCATCACCTGCAGGTGGTGCCGGATCTCTTCGTTCCCGGCGCCCGGGGCTGCGTCCCAAATGACCGGTTCCCGGAGGGACCCCTGGGACACGCCGCGCCAGAAGGCATCCCAGCGCCGGTCCGGGCGGCTCGGACGGTGCAGGGAGAGCACGGCAACCCTGGCCGCGAGCCGGACAGTGTCTGCCACCCTGTGCACGCGTTTTCCTGTCTTGCGTGTTCCTGTCTTGCGTCTGCCCGCCGGAACGCTCACGCGACGGCGCCGTCTCTGTGCCCGAGCAGGTCCGTCATGTCCGCCACCGGGAGCGGGCGGCTGAAGAAATAGCCCTGGCCGAATTCGCAGTTCAGCTGCCGCAGCCTGTTGGCTTGCTCCCTGTCCTCGATGCCTTCGGCGACGGCGCCCAGCCCGGCCGAATGGATCAGCTGCAGGATGGCGGCGACGAAGGTTTCCTGCTGCCGGTCCGTGGTCAGCCCGTCGAGCAGGGACTTATCGATCTTCGCCTGTGCGGCGGGGAGCGTGCGCAGGTAGCTGATGGAGGAATAGCCGGTGCCGAAGTCGTCGATCTCGATCCGGACGCCGAGGTCATTGAGTGACTGCATGGTGGCGGCCACCTCGGGGCCGCCGCGCATGATCGCGGTTTCGGTGATTTCGATCGAGATATGGCGGGGATCGACGCCGTGCTGGGCCAGCAGGCCTTCGACGTAGGGTGCCAGATCGACGTGGTGCAGGTCCGCGGGGGAGAGGTTGATGTGCGTGCTGAAGTCCGCGGAAAGCCCCGGATCTGACTTCCAGCGGCCGGTTTGTGCGATGGCGTTCCGGAGCACCCAGTGGCCGATTTCCACGGTGAGCCCGGCCTCGTCGGCGGCGTCGAGGAAGGTATCCGGCCCCAGCAGGCCCAAGGCGGGGTGGCGCCAGCGGATCAGGGCCTCGGCGCCGGCGATCGCTCCGGTGCGCAGGTCCATGATGGGCTGGTACTCCAGCTCGAGCTGGTCCATCGCCAGTGCCGTCCGCAGCTCCGCCACCTGGTGGACCCGCTGCTTGGCGGCCTCGTGCATGGCCGCGGAAAACACCAGGAGGGTGTCCCTGCCGCGTTTCTTGGCCTCGTGCATGGCGATGTCGGCATCGCGGATGAGTTCCTCGCTTCGCAGGCCCGGTTCCCCCAGCCGGACACCGGTGCCGGCCGTGAGGGCGACCGCCACACCGCCGGCAACGATTCTGTCCTTCAGTGATTCGCCGAGCCGGGCAGCGGTCTGCAGCACGGACTCCGTGTCCTGGTCCGCGACGAGCACCGCGAATTCATCGCCGCTGAGGCGCGCGATCAAGTGGCCCGGTCCGGCCGCGGCGCTAAGCCGCAGGGCCGTCTCGCGCAGCACGGCGTCCCCGGCGGCGTGGCCGAGGCTGTCGTTGATGAGCCGGAAGGAGTCAAGGTCCATCAGGATCAGGGCCGGCTGGCGTCCCGTGCCGGCCCCGGCAACGGCTTCGGCCACTTTTTCCTGCAGCAGCGAGCGGCTGGCCAGGCCGGTCAGCTCATCGGTGTTGATGACGCGCCGGAGTTCGGCTTTGGCCGCCTCCAGGAGCGCGGTCCGCTCGGCGACCCGGACTTCCAGGTCCTCGTACATGCTCTGAAGCTCTTCGGCCAGGAGGTTGATGCCGGTGGTGACTGCGTCTATCCCATCCCGGGCCGGTGAGACCGGCAGCCGGTTCGACAGATCGCCCGAGGACAGTACGACGATGCCGTCCACGAGGTCCTCGAGGCGGCGGTCATCATCACGCCCCGTCATGGCCCTGCGAGGTCAGCCAGCGGACCGCCTCTTCACCGTTGGTGAAAAAGCGTGTCGGAACCGGCGCGGAATTGACGCCGAGGAAGAAGTTGGCGAGGACCCGGTCCACGGCGGAGGAGCCGAGGAGCGCGATTGCCGAGGCGTCGCAGTGCTTGGCGAACACGGCCCGGGCGGCCCGGCTGACGGACTCCGTGGTGGCCATGTCGATCAGCAGCGGCGTGGGCCGGCCGCCGCACAACTCATTGACACGATCCATGGCCAGCTGGGCGTTGGGGGCATCAATCACGACGCCGCGGGCCCACTGAAGGCGCAAGATGCCGTTGCTGTCGAAGTCCAGGGACGAGATGTCGCGCCCGCCCTGAGTTTCACGATCCTCTTGTGGCACCAGCAATCCTCAATTTCGCCCCGACATGTCCCCTTCATGATGACACTAACGCACGGCGGCAGGGGCAAGCGGGCCGCCAACCCGCCGGGGCCGGTAGTGCTAGGCGGCGGCGCGGGCCCGTTTCCGGGTCACGGAGTTCTTCCGGGCCGTGTGCAGCATGTCCACGGTCAGTACCAGCAGCGCCAGCCAGACGACGCCGAAACCGGCCCACCGGTCAGGTGTCATGGTTTCCTTGAACACGACGAGCGCCACGATGAACTGCAGGACGGGCGCGAAGTACTGCAGCAGCCCGATCGTGGTCATCGGCAGACGGCGGGCGGACGCGCCGAAGAACAGCAGGGGCACCGCGGTGATGACGCCCGACGCCACCAGCAGCCAGAAATGGCCGGCACCGTTTCCGGCCAGAGTTGCCGACCCGCTGACCGCGAGGAAGATCATGGTGGCCGCAGCTACGGGCGCCAGGACGATCGTCTCCACGGTGAGGCTTGTGATCGCCTCCGCCCGCGGGCCCACGCGCTTCTTGACGAATCCGTACAGGCCAAAGCTCAGCGCGAGTGTCAGTGCTATCCAGGGGAGTTTGCCGTAGGAGACCGTCAGCACCCCGACGGCCACGAAGCCGATGCCGACGGCGGCCCACTGCAGCGGCCGCAGCTTCTCCTTCAGGACGAAGACCCCCAGCAATACGGAGACCAGCGGGTTGATGAAGTAGCCCAGGGAGGCCTCGACGGCCTGGCCGGTGGTCACGCCGTAGGTGTACGTCAGCCAGTTCACCGCGATCAGGGCAGCGGCGATGGACAGCGGCCCAATCACCGTGCGGTCCCGGAAAGCAGCAGCCAGCACCTGCCAGGACCGTGTGACGGTGATGAGCAGGACGCAGAACAGGAGGGACCAGACCACCCGGTTGGCGACGATTTCGACCGCGCCGGCCGGATGCAGGACGTAGAAGTACAGGGGCAGCAGCCCCCAGAGCCCGTAGGCGCCGATACCGAACAGGATTCCCGCCGTCGTGTCCTTGTCCACCGGTGCCGGTCCGCCCGGCCGGGCCGGCGCCGGCCCAGCGGCCGGGCCGGCCGGCGCTGTCAATGGGGCGGGGGACAAGGATCCTTCGGGCTTAGACACAAGACCAATAACACCACCTGCGCGGCGCCTATTCCTGCCAATCGGAGCGCGAGCGGGCCGGTCACATTTAGAATGGGGGCCTGTGCGCTGTATCTACTGGCGCTGTCCCTAAGACTCAGAAGGGCTCCCGGTGTCCAACTCGGCCGAATCCACATCCTCTCGTCCCCTCCGTGTCGCGATTGTTGGCGCCGGCCCGGCCGGTGTCTACGCCGCGGACATCCTGACGAAGTCCAATGAGGTTAAGGACGGCGACTTCCAGGTCAGCATCGACCTCTTTGAGGCGTATCCGGCGCCCTACGGCCTCATCCGCTACGGAGTGGCTCCCGACCATCCGCGGATCAAGGGCATTGTCAACGCGCTCCACAAGGTCCTGGACCGCGGCGACATCCGGTTCCTCGGCAACGTCACCTATGGCAGGGACCTGACGCTGCATGACTTCCGCGCGTTCTACGACGCCGTCATCTTCTCCACCGGCGCCATCAAGGACGCCGACCTGGATATTCCCGGGATCGGCCTGGAGGGATCCTTCGGCGGGGCCGACTTCGTCTCCTGGTACGACGGCCACCCGGACGTGCCGCGGGACTGGCCGCTGGAGGCCAAGGAGATTGCGGTGATCGGCAACGGGAATGTGGCCCTCGACGTGGCCCGCATGCTGGTCAAGCACGCCGATGAACTCCTGGTCACCGAAATCCCGGACAACGTCTACCGGGCGCTCAAGGATTCGCCGGTCACGGACGTCCACGTGTTTGGCCGCCGCGGCCCGGCCCAGGTGAAGTTCACGCCGCTGGAGCTGCGCGAACTCAGCCACGCCAGGGACGTGGACATCGTCCTGTATCCAGAGGACTTCGAATTCGACGAGGCTTCGGACGAGGCCATTCGCAGCAACAACCAGATCCGGACCATGGTCAACACCCTCACGAACTGGCTCGTCGAGGAGCACGCCGAGGCCGAGGAACCGTCCTCGCGCCGGCTGCACCTGCACTTCCTGCACAGCCCCGTCGAAATCTATGGAACAACAGACGACGCCGCGAACCCCGGCAAGGTCGCCGGCATCAAGTTCGAACGCATGCAGCTGGACGGCACCGGGAACGTCAAGGGCACCGGTGAGTTCCTCGACTACCCGGTCCAGGCCGTCTACCGCGCGATCGGCTACCACGGTTCGCCGCTGGATGAGCTGGAATACGATGCCCGCCGCGGCGTCGTCCCGAACGAAGGCGGCCGCGTGCTCGACGCCGAGGGCAACCCCGTGCCCGGAATCTACGCCACGGGCTGGATCAAGCGCGGCCCCGTCGGGCTGATCGGCCACACCAAGGGCGACGCGCTGGAGACCATCGGCTTCCTGCTGGAGGACCGGCTGACGCTGCCGCCGGCGCAGAACCCGGACCCGCAGGCCATCATCGACCTGCTCCAGGAGCGCGGCATCGAGTACACCACGTGGGAAGGGTGGATCAAGCTCGATGCCCACGAGCTCGCCCTCGGCGCCGAGTGGTCCGCGGCGGAGTCCGCCAACGGCATCGAACGGGAGCGCATCAAGGTGGTGCCGCGCGAGGACATGATCGAGATTTCCCGCGGCTAGGCTGTGACAGCCTGAGGCGGCAGGCCGGTGCGTTTCCAAACGCCCCGCGCGGAACTAGACTGGGCCGGACGAGGCGGCCTTCGGCACGCCGTCGAGCCCGTCCGGTGGGAGTTCAATGAGGAAACTGGTCCATCCCGCAGCACTGTTGCCGCCGGCAGGCGGAGTCACCGCAGCGCTGCGCCAGCAATATGCCAGCGCGGGCCATGAGCAGCTGGATTCCCGTGGAATGGCGTTCTCCGAGGGCCTGCAGTTGCCCGGGATCAGCACCCTGATTCAGGAATCGTGGCAGCGCTCCGTCCGGCTGCAGGCCAACCCGGACAACCCCGAGGCGCCGCTGGCCATGGACCGCGAGGAACTCGAAGAATACCGCCGCCAGCACCCCCTGGCCGCCATCATGCCCGTGATCCACAAGCTCCTGGTCCTGCCCAGCCACGACAGCGGAATGCTGGTAGCCGTGGGTGACGAGGTCGGCAGGCTCCTCTGGGTGGAAGGGGACGCCGCCCTGCAGCGCCGGGCCGAGGGCATGATGTTCGTCCCGGGCGCCGACTGGTCCGAGGCGACGGTCGGCACCAGCGCCCCCGGCACCGCGCTGGCCCTGGGCCGGGGAATCCAGATCTCCGGCGCCGAGCACTACAAGCGCTCCGTGCATCCGTGGAGCTGTACGGCGGTGCCGTTCCACGATCCGGATTCCGGCGCCCTGCTGGGGGTCGTGGACATCACCGGCACGGAGTCGGCCGTGGCCCCGCATACGTTGTCGCTGGTAGAGGCGACGGTCGCCGCGGCCCAGGCGCATCTGCGGGTCGAGCGGCTGCAGCTGGCCGCCGCCGGCCAGTCCTCGCCGTCCAGGCGGCGGAACTCGACGCCGAAAACGGCCGGGGGACCGGGCGCCAGCAGCCTCTACCGCAACAGCCTCCAGTTGCTCGGCCGCGACCAGGCCCTGCTCAGCATTGACGGCCGCACCGTGGCCATGTCCGCCCGGCACAGCGAGATCCTGGCCCTGCTCAGCACCCACCCGGCGGGGCTGAATGCCGAGGAGCTTTGCGCCCTCCTGTACCCCGGGGACGCCTCCACCATGACGCTGCGCGCCGAGATGGTGCGGCTGCGCAAGGTACTTCAGCAGCTCAACCCCGATGCCGTGCCGCAATCACGCCCCTACCGGCTGCCGCTGGACCTGGTCCCCGACGCCGGACAGGTGCTGGACTGCCTGCAGCGCGGCGCCCACCGGATAGCGCTGGAAATCTACCGCGGCGCCGTGCTGCCCCGCTCCGAGGCCCCCGGCATCGTGGAGCTGCGGGCCAGGGTCTCCGCGCTGATGCGCGAGGCCCTGTTGACGGACGGCAGCGCGGAATCGCTCCTGAAATACGCCGCGCTGCCCGAAGCAAAGGACGACGTCGACGTCCGCATCGCCGCGCTGAAGCTGCTGGCGCCGCGCTCGCCCAAGCGCGCCGCCGTCGTCGCCGATCTGGAACGGCTGGACCGCGAGCTAAGCGCCTGACCGTCGCGGACCGCCGGAATGCCCCGCAGTGACCTGGCTCACTCCGGTTGCAACCTGACTGCAACCTTCACGCGCCTACGCTGGGTGCAACGGGGGCCGGAAGCGCCTTGCAGCCCCCCATCTTGCACAGCAAAGGAGCTAGCAATGACTGTTTACGCCCAGCCCGGAACCGAGGGCTCGAAGGTCACCTTCAAGGACCGCTACGAAAACTGGATCGGCGGCGAGTGGGTTGCGCCGGTCAAGGGACAGTACTTCGAGAACATCACCCCGGTGACCGGCAAGGCTTTCTGCGAGGTGGCCCGCGGCACCGCCGAGGACATCGAACTGGCGCTGGATGCCGCCCACAAGATTGCACCGTCCTGGGGCAAGACCTCCGTGGCCGAGCGTGCCGCGATCCTGAACAAGATTGCCGACCGGATCGATGAGAACACCGAGATGCTCGCCGTCGCCGAGTCCTGGGACAACGGCAAGCCGATCCGCGAGACCCTCAACGCCGACATTCCGCTCGCCGCCGACCATTTCCGCTACTTCGCCTCCGCCGTCCGCGCCCAGGAGGGCCGGCTGTCCCAGCTCGACGACGACACCACCGCTTACCACTACCACGAGCCGCTCGGCGTCGTCGGCCAGATCATCCCCTGGAACTTCCCGATCCTCATGGCCGTCTGGAAGCTCGCCCCGGCCCTCGCCGCCGGCAACGCCGTCGTCCTGAAGCCGGCCGAGCAGACGCCGTCTTCGATCCTGGTGCTGATGGAACTCATCGGCGACCTGCTGCCGGCCGGTGTCCTCAATGTGGTCAACGGCTTCGGCGTCGAGGCCGGCAAGCCACTGGCCTCCAGCCCCCGCATCCGCAAGATCGCCTTCACCGGCGAAACCTCCACGGGCCGCCTGATCAGCCAGTACGCCAGCCAGAACCTGATTCCGGTCACGCTGGAGCTTGGCGGCAAGAGCCCGAACATCTTCTTCAACGACGTCGCGGACACCAATGACGCGTTCTACGACAAGGCCCAGGAGGGCTTCACGCTCTTCGCCTTCAACCAGGGTGAAGTCTGCACCTGCCCGTCGCGCGCCCTGATCCAGGAAGACATCTACGAATCCTTCATGGCCGACGCCGTGGCCCGGGTGGAGAAAATCATCCAGGGCAACCCGCTGGACACCGAAACCCAGCTCGGTGCCCAGGCCTCCAACGACCAGCTGGAAAAGATCCTCTCCTACATTGACATCGGAAAGCAGGAGGGCGCCAAGGTGCTCACCGGCGGTGCCCGGGCCGAAATGCCCGGAGACCTGGCCGGCGGCTACTACGTCCAGCCCACCATTTTCGAGGGCCACAACAAGATGCGGATCTTCCAGGAGGAAATCTTCGGCCCGGTTGTCTCCGTGACCCGCTTCAGCGACTACAACGACGCCATGGGCATCGCCAACGACACCCTGTACGGCCTGGGCGCCGGCGTCTGGTCCCGCAATGGCAACGTCGCCTACCGCGCCGGCCGCGAGATCCAGGCCGGCCGCGTGTGGGTCAACAACTACCACGCCTACCCGGCAGGGGCCGCGTTCGGCGGGTACAAGTCTTCCGGCATCGGCCGCGAGAACCACTCGATGATGCTGGACCACTACCAGCAGACCAAGAACCTCCTGGTCAGCTACAACGAGAACAAGCTCGGCTTCTTCTAAGCCGCACTGACCCGGGCGGGGCGGATCGCGCATGATCCGCCCCGCCCGCACCACTTGTGCACCTACACGGAGGGACGCCGGCTCACTGCACACGCCCTTTAGCCACACCCAAGTTTGATGACGCAAGGATTTCGCCATGACGACGACAATGACGACGACGACAATGCAAGCCGCGGTAGTTACCGAATTCGGCAGGGACCTCCAGATCCAGACCCTCCCCGTTCCCGTGCCGGGCCGCGGTGAGGCACTGGTCAAGGTGCTGACCACCGGGGTCTGCCACACCGACCTGCACGCCGCGGAGGGAGACTGGCCGGTCAAGCCGTCCCCGCCGTTCATTCCCGGCCACGAAGGCGTCGGCGAGGTCGTCGCCCTCGGCGAGGGCGTCACGGACCTTGCCATCGGCGATTTGGTCGGCAATGCGTGGCTCTGGTCCGCCTGCGGCGACTGCCAGTACTGCCGCACGGGCTGGGAGACCCTGTGCGAGGCCCAGCAGAACGCCGGCTACAGCGTGGACGGTTCCTTTGGCGAGTACATGCTGGTCGACAGCCGCTTCGCGGCCAGGATCCCGGCCGGCTCAGACCCCGTCGAGGTGGCTCCGGTGCTTTGCGCCGGCGTGACCGTCTACAAGGGCCTGAAGATGACCGAAGCCCGGCCCGGCCAGTGGGTCACCATCTCCGGCATCGGCGGCCTCGGCCACATCGCCGTCCAGTACGCCGTAGCGATGGGCCTGCGGGTCGCGGCTGTGGACATCGCCGATGACAAGCTGGCCCTGGCCAAGAAGCACGGCGCCGAGCTGACGGTCAATGCCCTGCACGAGGATCCGGCCGAAGTTATTCAGCGCGAAACCGGAGGTTGCCATGGAGTCCTGGTCACGGCAGTGCACCCGTCAGCATTCGGGCAGGCCATCGGGATGGCGCGGCGCGGCGGAACGATCGTGTTCAATGGGCTGCCGCCGGGGGACTTCCCGGCGCCGATCTTCGAGATTGTGCTCAAGGGCCTGACGGTCCGCGGCTCCATCGTGGGCACCCGGCAGGACCTGGAGGAGGCGCTCGAGTTCTACGCCCAGGGCAAGATCCACCCCACGGTCTCCACGAGGGAACTCTCCGAGGTCAATGCCGTTCTTGACGAGATGAAGCACGCCAAGATCGACGGCCGAGTGGTCATCAAGTACTGATGAAGGACGGACTCTGATGCCAGCGACAAAGCTCGACGCCGCCGTGACCCTCCCCGGGGAGGACTTCTCCCGGGTGGCTCTCACCCCGGAGGCGGTGGAACTGCTGCTCAAAATGTGGGTGCAGCACGGACCGCTGATGTTCCATCAGTCCGGCGGCTGCTGCGACGGTTCGTCGCCAATGTGCTATCCCGCCGGGGAGTTCATCACGGGGGACTCGGACGTATTGCTCGGCCTGTTCGACATTTCCGACGGCCTGCGGCCCCAGCCGCTGGAATTCTGGATGTCGCGGGAGCAGTTCAACTACTGGAGCCACACGCACCTGACTGTCGACGTCGTTCCTGGCCGGGGGAGTGGTTTCTCGGTAGAAGCGCCGGAAGGCAAGCGGTTCCTGATCCGCTCGACGCTGATGGAAAACTGGCCGGTCTAGGCGGCCTGGGTGGTCTGAAACGGAGCAGCTGCGCGCAAGCGGGCCGTGCAGGATAAACCTGCACGGCCCGCTTTTGCGTCTCACTATGTGGGATAAAAATGGCCGTCCAGTGGATGGACTCTAAGATGGATAGGTCTGTTTCCACCCCAGTTATCGAGATTGCGGACTTTCCTAATGAACCTTTTCCGGACCAAATCCATCGAGCAGTCCATGTCCGACGCCGATGAACCCGGACGCAAGCTGAAGCGCACGCTAAGCACGTGGGACCTCATGATCATGGGGGTCGCGGTTGCCGTAGGCGCCGGGATCTTCTCGGTCGGCGCCAAGGCCGCCGCGAACTTTGCCGGCCCCGCCGTCACCATCTCCTTCGCGATCGCCGCCGTCACCTGCGCGCTCGCCATCATGTGCTATGCCGAGTTCGCCACGGCCATCCCGGTGGCAGGCTCCGCCTACGTCTTCACCTACGCGACCATGGGTGAGATCCTGGCGTGGATCATCGGCTGGAACCTGATCCTCGAACTCTTCACTGCCGGCGCCGTGATTGCGAAGTACTGGGGCATCTACCTCAGCAAAGTCTTTGCGCTCATGGGCGTGGACATTCCGCCGTCGATCTCCCTGGGCGGCGTCGACCTCTACTGGGGCGCCTTCCTGATCGTTGCCATCTTCACCGTGCTGCTGGTCCTCGGGACCAAGCTCTCCGCCCGCGTCGGCAACATCTTCACGCTCATCAAGATCGCGGTGGTCCTCTTCGTGATCGTCGTCGGCTTCACGTACGTGAAGTTCGAGAACTACGCCCCGTTCGTCCCGGCCTCCGAGCCGACCGGAGGCACCGGAACCGCGGATGTCCTCAAGCAGTCGTTCTTCGGCTTCCTGACCGGCGCCGCCCCGGCCCAGTACGGAACCCTCGGTATCTTCGCCGGCGCAGCCCTGGTCTTCTTCGCCTTCATCGGCTTCGACGTCGTCGCCACCTCGGCCGAAGAGGTCAAGAACCCGCAGAAGACGCTGCCCCGCGGCATCTTCGGCGGCCTGGCAATCGTTACCGTGCTGTACATCCTGGTGTCGCTGGCGTTGACCGGCATGGTCTCCTACACCCAGCTGGCTGAGGCCAAGAACCCGACGCTCACCACCGCCTTCGAGGCGGTCGGCAACACCGACGCCGCCAAGGTCATTGCCTTTGGCTCCCTCGTGGGCCTGACCACCGTGATCATGGTGCTGCTCATGGGCCTCTCGCGCGTGGTGCTCGCGATGAGCCGCGACGGCCTGCTTCCGCGCTCCCTGTCCAAGACCAGCTCGGTGCGGGGGACGCCGGCCCGCCTGCAGATCATCTGCGGCGCCGGAGTGGCGCTCGTCGCCGGCCTGACCAACGTGGACCTGCTCGAGGAAATGATCAACATCGGGACCCTGTCCGCCTTCGTGATGGTGAGCCTTGGCATCCTGGTGTTGCGCAAGAAGCGCCCGGACCTGAAGCCGGCCTTCCGTGTCCCGTTCGGCAAGGTGCTCCCGGTCGTCTCTGCGGTCCTGTGCCTGTATCTCATGACGAACCTGGCCGTGGAAACCTGGATCTTCTTCGCCATCTGGCTCGTGATCGGTATTGCGATCTACTTCGCCTACGGCCAGCGCCACTCCCGGCTGAATGAAAAGTTCGCGGAGGCCCGCGCCTCGGTGAACGGCACGGCCAGCGCGGCGGGAGCGCCCGCGGAGGACAACGAGGACGCGCTCACCCGCTCCTGAGAAGGGAGCGATCGGCCCCCCGCATCGAAGTCGCCGGAGCCGTGCGAATACGCTGGAAATTTCCGGCGTATCCGCACGGCTCCGGCGACTTCGGCGTTCGGGCGCCGCTCCGTCTGGGCGGCGCTCCCTAAGATGGACACATGGCCCGCCCAGCAAGACCGGAACGCAAATCAGAGTTGCTGTCGGCAATTCTCGACTACCTCATGGACAAGACCCTGGCGGAGCTGACGTTTCGCGGCCTGGCCGACGGGCTGGGTGTCAGCAGCTACGTCCTGGTCTACCACTTCGGGCACCGCGAACAGCTGATCAACGAGATCATCCGCGGCATCGAATCCCGGCTGGACAGCATCCGCGCCACCGACGTCAGGGACATCGACCGGGACGCGTGGCGGGCCTTCCTGCTTGAGTCCTGGCAGTGGACCATGGCGCAGCGCAACCGGCACCTGGCCCGGCTTGAATTTGAGGCCACGGCGCAGGACATTGTGGCGGCGGTGCCGCGCGGCACAGCGCAGGAGCACTTCCGGATGTTGCACGAGAAGGCCCGGGACTGGCTGGTTATCCAGGGCATCCAGCCGGAATTCGCCGACACCGACGCCCGCCTGTTCACGGCCGCGTTCTACGGGCTGCAGTTCGATTTCGTCGTCAACAACCAGCCAGAGGAAGCCACCAAGGCCTTTGAGCTGATGATGCTGGTCTTCTTCAACAACCTCGACAGGCGCCTCGCCACCGACGGCCAGCACATCTGAGCAGAACCTCAGGGAGCAGCGTAGCGGCCCTCCCACTCCACGAGGGGGCGCAGTTGCTCCCAGCGCTGTGCCACTTCCTCCACCGCCCCGGGACCGGCAAGCCAGCCGGGCTGGCCCACGTTGACGCCGGCCGTGAGGGATTTGTGCTTGAGCAGCTCCCCCCGGGGATGGTCCTTGTCGAAGCCCCGCGGCACCGTCTTTAGCCGTTCGCCCTCCACCGCGAACCCTGCCGTCTCGACCTTCCGCACGATTGCCTGCAGGGCATCGCCGCTGGCGGGATCGTCCACGGCACCGCGAAAGCGTGCCAGCTGGGCCGGAGTGTGGGTGTGGCAGCCGCCGCCGATCAGGAGGCCGTCGGCGCTGAGCTGGATATAGAAGCCCACGCCTTCGTCCACCGCCGCGAAGGCCCCCTGCGCGGTCTTATAGGGTGATTTGTCCGGCGAGAACCGGACATCCCGGTTCGGGCGAAAGAGCTTGGCCGGTCCGAAGCGTGGCTCGAGCTCGGCCAGCAGCTGGGTCAGCGGCCCCTTCACCGCGGCCTCGTAGACCGGCTTGTGCTCGAGCCACCAGTCCCGGTTGTTGTTCTGTTCAAGATTGGCGTAGAACCGGAAGGCGTCACTTGGAATGCCTGCGAATGGAGTGCCAGCGAATGCGGTCATGCCCAAATCCTACGGAGCCGCGGCACGCGGTGGCGAGGGGCACGCGCACCCATGTGGATAACCGCAAAACGCCCCGCCACGGGAGTCCGTGGCGGGGCGTTTTGTTGGCTCCAGCGGTCACCGAATGCCGGTCACCGGCCGCCCAGGCGGCCGTCAAGGCCGGCCGTCAGGCAACGTTCGATGCAACCATCAGACCTTGTTGGCGGCCTCGGCGTCGGACTCAACCTGGCCGGCACCGAGGTTGGCGCGCAGCTTGGCGCCGAATTCGGCGTCGACGTTGGTCCAGTACGCGATGGCGCGTTCCTTGATGCTGGCGTTCTTGACGCCGCTGACGGCGCCGGTGACGGTCTCCAGCAGGCGGGCCTTCTCGCCGTCGTTGTACACCTCGCGGTACAGCGTGCCGGCCTGGCCGAAGTCGCCGTCCTCTGCGTGCAGGGAGTGCGCGGAGAGCGTGAGCTCGCCGTCGTTCTCCCAGCCGCCGCCCGCAACGCCGGGCTCAACGGCAGCCGGGCCGCCCACGGAGTTCGGTGCGTACACCGGAACGGACGGGGCGTTGAAGTGGTAACGCCCGGCGCCGTCCTGGCTGTAGTTGTTGACCTGGCTCTTGGGCAGGTTCACCGGGAGCTGGGCGTGGTTGGTGCCGACGCGGTAGCGGTGCGCGTCCGCGTAGGAGAAGATGCGGGCCTGCAGCATCTTGTCCGGGGAGGCGGCGATGCCCGGCACGAAGTTCGACGGCGCGAAGGTGGCCTGCTCGATCTGCGCGAAGTAGTTCTCCGGGTTCTTGTTCAGCTCCATGGTGCCGACCTTGACCAGCGGGTAGTCCGCGTGCGGCCACACCTTGGTGAGGTCGAAGGGGTTGAAGCGGTACGTCTTGGCGTCCTCGTACGGCATGACCTGGACGTGGAGGTCCCAGGAGGGGAAGTTGCCGGCGGCGATGTTTTCCTGGAGGTCGCGGATGTAGAAGTCGCCGTCGGCGCCGGCAAGGGCCTCGGCCTCGTCGCCGGTCATGGACTTGACGCCCTGGTTGGACTTGAAGTGGTACTTGACCCAGAAGCGCTCGCCCTCGGCGTTGATCCACTGGTAGGTGTGCGAGCCGTAGCCCTGCATTTCACGCCAGGAGGCCGGCAGCCCGCGGTCACCCATGAGCCAGGTGACCTGGTGGGCGGACTCGGGGGAGAGGGTCCAGAAGTCCCACTGCATGTCGGCGTCGCGCAGGTGGGTGCCGGGGAGGCGCTTCTGGGAGTGGATGAAGTCCGGGAACTTGATCCCGTCGCGGATGAAGAACACCGGAGTGTTGTTGCCGACGAGGTCGTAGTTGCCCTCGGTGGTGTAGAACTTCACGGCGAAACCGCGGGGGTCGCGCCAGGTGTCGGGGGAGCCGGCCTCGCCGGCAACGGAGGAGAAGCGGATGAGCATGTCCGTCTCAACACCGGGCTGGAACAGTGCGGCCTTGGTGAACTTCGAGACGTCCTCGGTGGTCTTGAAGGTACCGAAGGCGCCGCCGCCCTTGGCGTGCACGACGCGCTCCGGGACGCGCTCGCGGTTGAACTGCGCGAGCTTCTCGATCAGATAGTGATCGGTCAGGATGATCGCGCCGTCGGCGCCGACGGACTTGGAGTGGGCGTCGGAAGTGACGGGAGCCCCGGACTGTGTCGTGGACACGGCGGGCGCAGAGATGATCTCAGTCATAGTTCTCCTTGGGTTGGGTTTCTTAGTTTCGTTCGGAGGGAAGCTGTTGGGTGCGCTGGCAGTCCTGGCAGATGCCCTGGTACAGCACGTCCGCGATCTGGATGGTCATCGGCTTGGCGTCCGCGTTCCAGTGCGGGGTCAGGCAGGGCGCGTGGCCCACGGCGCATTCGACGTCCTCCACCCGGCCGCAGCTGATGCACACAGCATGGTGGTGGTTGTCCCCGACCCGCGTCTCGTACAGCGCGGGGGAGTGCGGGGGCTCAAAACGGCGCAGCATGTGCAGATCCGTGAGGTCCCCGAGGACCACGTATACGGACTGGGCGGTCAGGTCCGGCAATTCCTGCCGGGCGGCGGCAAGGATTGCCTCTGCCGGCGAATGCGGGTGATGTTCGACGGCGGCCAGCACGGCCAGGCGCTGTTTGGTCACCCGGCGGCCGTGGGCACGCAGGGCGGCTGCCCATGCGTCGTGGGTGCCCGAGGAATCCGTCATACCCTCATTCAAGCACTTATTATGACTGCCTCACAATAAGGCGTGGCTAATATTGTCCGGCCGTGTCACAGGGCACTCCCGGTTCGCCACTAGAGTTGCCCGGTGGAGAAATTGTTGGCGGACATCACGCCGTTGCGTGAAAGTCCGGCCTTCCGCCGTCTGTGGCTTGGGTCCGCCGTCTCCGCCCTGGGCAGCCAACTGACCCTGGTGGCGGTCAGCCTGGAGGTCTACCGGCTGACCCAGGACAGCCTCTACGTGGGCCTGCTGAGTCTCTTCGCCCTCGTGCCGCTGGTCTTTGGGGGCCTCCTGGGCGGCTCGATCGCCGACGCCCATGACCGCCGCACCGTAGCACTCCTGGCCTCGTCCGTCCTCTGGCTGACCACCGCCGCGCTGGCCCTCCAGGCGTGGCTGGAAGTGGGCAACGTGTGGCTGCTCTATGCGCTCGTGGCGGTGCAGAGCGGTGCCCAGGCCATCAACCAGCCGGCCCGCAGCGCCATCATCCCGGTGCTGGTGCGCAAGGAGTTGCTGCCGGCCGCAAATGCCCTGAGCATGATGATTTTCGGGCTGACCATGACCGCCGGCCCGCTGCTGGCCGGCGTGCTCGTGGCGTGGGTCGGGTTCGGCTGGACGTACACGATCGACGTCATCAGCTTTGCGTTTGCGTTCTGGGCCCTCCTGAAACTGCCTTCCATGCCGCCGGGCGAGCACGCCAGGCCGGCCGGGCTGCGTTCCGTGGTGGAGGGGTTCCGTTTCCTTGGCACCCGGCCCAACCTCCGCATGACGTTCGTGATCGATCTCGTGGCCATGATCTTTGCCCAGCCCCGGGCGCTCCTGCCGGCCATCGGCGCTCTGATGATCGGCGGCGGTGAGGCCACAGTGGGGATCCTGTTGGCCTCGATGGCCGTGGGGGCGTTCCTGGCCGGCCTGTTCTCGGGGCCGCTGGGCGGCGTCCGCCGGCAGGGGGCCGCGGTGGTGTGGTCCGTGATGGGCTGGGGCGGCTCGGTGGCGGCCTTCGGCCTGGTGGTGGTCCTGGCCGGTCATTCCGGCGACGACGGCGTGGGCATGTGGCTGCTGCCCGCCGCCCTGTGCTGCGCGCTGGCCGGCATCGCGGATTCCGTGAGCGCAGTCTTCCGGACCACCATCCTGCAGGCCTCCACCCCCGACCATCTGCGCGGGCGTCTGCAGGGCGTCTTTGTGGTGGTGGTCGCCGGCGGACCCCGGATCGGGGACATGCTGGCCGGCGGCGCGACTAAACTTTTGAACGAGGGGTGGGTCCTGCTTCTCGGCGGCGTGCTGTGCATTGCTGTGGCCTGGATATTGGCCCGCCAGCAGGTCGGATTCCTGCGGTACGACGCGCGGAACCCGGTGCCGTAGCGGTTCGTTTTCCTTGGTAGGTCAGTGAATTACAGGGCATCAGCTTGCAGTACACGTATCAGGAGGACCAGTGCACAAGCATCACAACGGACTGAAGACCGCGGCGCTGTTCGGAGTGCTGTGGGCGGTCCTGCTGGGCCTGGGGGCGTTCATCGCCGCGGGGACCCGCAGTGCGGCGCCGATCTGGATCATGGCCCTGATCGGGATCGGCACCACGGCCTACGGGTACTGGAACAGCGACAAGCTCGCCATCCGTGCCATGCAGGCCTATCCCGTCACGGAGGCCGAGGCGCCCCAGCTGTACCAGATCGTCCGGGAGCTGTCCGGCCGGGCCAACCAGCCGATGCCGCGCATCTACGTCTCGCCCACCATGGCGCCAAATGCCTTCGCCACCGGCCGGAACCCGCAGAACGCGGCGGTATGCTGCACCGAGGGCATCATGCGGATGCTGGACGCCCGCGAACTGCGCGGCGTCCTGGGGCATGAACTGATGCACGTCTACAACCGGGACATCCTGACGGCGTCGGTTGCGGCCGCCGTCGCCGGCGTCATCACTTCGGTGGCGCAGATGATGTTGCTGTTCGGCGGCGGGGACCGCCGCAATGCGAACCCGTTCGCCGCGATCGCCATGGCCCTGCTGGCCCCGTTCGCCGCGTCTCTGATCCAGATGGCCATCTCCCGTACACGGGAGTACGACGCCGACGAGGACGGCTCGTCGCTGACCGGAGATCCGCTGGCGCTCGCCTCCGCCCTGCGCAAGATCGAGCAGGGCGTGCAGCTGGCGCCGTTGCCGCAGGACCAGCGGCTGGTCAACGCCTCGCACATGATGATCGCCAACCCGTTCAACGGCGGAGGCGTGGCCAAGATGTTCTCCACCCACCCGCCGATGGCCGAGCGGATCGGCCGGCTGGAGCGGATGGCCGGGCGGCTTAACTGAAGCAGGCTGCGGGTCTGGCGACGCGCGAGTAGTTCCGCGACACGCAAAAGGGCTGGCGACACTTGGGTTCTAGCGGTCGTTGCAACACCCAGAATTTTTGGGAGTTGCAACGACCGTGTCGTCTTTAACGGGTGAACCACGAACCAGCAGGAAATACACGCAGGAGCAGAAGGAAGAGTTCTTCCTCGTGTTTGACCGGCTCAAGAGCAC
>NZ_JBFTSL010000020.1:0-85272 GCF_056400005.1 Arthrobacter sp. 01L42
GCGATGGAACACAACCTGGGCCTGACCTGCGATCCGATCGGCGGGCTCGTGCAGGTCCCGTGCATCGAACGCAACGCGATCGCCGCCGCCAAGGCCATCAACGCCGCCAAAATGGCGCTCTGGGGCGACGGCACGCACCGGGTCTCCCTCGACGAGGTCATCGTGACCATGCGCGAAACCGGCAAGGACATGAGCTCCAAATACAAGGAAACCGCAATGGGCGGCCTTGCCGTCAACGTCGTGGAGTGCTAGGAAGCTGACCGCCGCCGGCCGGGGCTGACGTGGCGCTGGCCGGCTGCTCCGGCCATGCGGCCTACAGCTGTGCGGCCTGCAGCTGTGCAGGCGCTAGTTGTGCAGTGCCGCCCACAGGTTCAGCGAGGATGCGTACACGATCCACGACAGGTAGGGCAGCATCAGCAGTCCTGCCGTCCGACTGATCGGTCCGAAGAGCACCACCGTCACGGCCACGGCCACGGCCAAAGCCACGATGATCCCGAACGCGATCCACAGCGCCGGCGTCCCGAGCGCCGGGTACAAGGCGAAGAAGACCGGCGTCCAGAGCAGGTTCAGCCCCAACTGCACGCCGTAGGCTGTCAGGGCCGCTTTGGACCCCGGGGCGCGGCTGCGCCAGACCAGCCACGCCGCGACGGCCATGGCGGCGTACAGGACCGTCCAGACGGGCCCGAAAACCCAGTTCGGCGGGGACCACGGGGCCTTGTCCGCGGTGGCGTACCAGCCGTTGACGTGGTTGGCCGTGGCCAGGCCGCCCAAGGCCGCAACGAGCGCCGACGCGCCGAGGAACAGCAGCAGCGCGACCACGTGGGAGAAGCCGCTGCCCGCGCCGCTTCCAACGCCCTTAGAGTGGCCGCCGGGCGCCCCGGGACGGCCTTCCAGCGGTTGTTGCTGAGCCTGCATGAGACCAGCCTAACCGCCTGACCCGGACCGGCGGCAGGGTGCGGACCGATAGACTTGGGGCTGCATGTCCGCATGCCGCCGAAGCTCGTACCGCAATGATTGGATACCGCACCCTTGCGAGAATTCACTGCCCGTTTTGCCTCTGCCGAAGAGATTGCCAACTGGGATGCCCACGTCACGGCGAACCCCAACGGCGGCAATCTCCTGCAATCGGAAGCCTTCGCCGAGGTCAAACAGCACTTTGGCTGGAAGCCCTTGCACCTGGTGTACGAGTCGGCCGATTACACGAGCTACAACCTGGTCCTGGAGAAGTCCTTTCCGGTCCTCGGCAAGCTGTGGTACCTGATCAAGGGACCCGACGTGGCGTCGGTCGAGGACATCCCCGGGATCGTCGCGGCGAACGCGGACTTCGTCAAAAGGGCCAAGCTGGGCGTCTTCGCGATCAAGATCGAACCGGATGTTGTCTTGTCCGACGACGCCGCGCGGATCCTTGAGGCCGCCGGACTGGTCAAGACCCACAACCTGCAGCCGAACGACTCCACGGCGCTGCTCGATATTGCGCCCGAGGAAAACCAGCTGCTGCGCAACCTGCACTCCCGGGGCCGCAACGCCGTGCGCCGCGCCATCCGCGAGGGCGTGGAAGTCCACAACGTCGAGCCCACGGAAGAGAACTTCCGGGCCATGTATGCCCTGATGACCACCACGGTGGAAGCCAAGTCCCAGGTCCGGGTGCGCGAGTACGAGTACTACCGCCAGTTCTGGACCAACTTTCTGAAGCGGGATCAGGGCAGGCTGCTCTTCGTGTACGAAAACGGGGTGCCCTCGGTGGGCGCATTCGTGATCAACTACGGCCGCAAGGGAACGTACAAGGACGGCGGCTCCCTGCAGAAGCGTGGCCAGTACGGCGACTCGCACCTGGTGCAGTGGACCGCAATCAACCAGGTCAAGGACCTTGGCTGCACCGAATACGACTTCTGCGGCACGCCGCCGAGCGACAAGCTCAAGGACACCTCAAACCCGTTCCATGGCCTGGGCCTGTTCAAGACGAGCTTCAGCAAAACCGTGACCGACTTTGTCGGCTGCTATGACCAGGTCCTGAGCCCGCTGAAGTACAAGGCCTGGATGATGGCGGGGGAGCGCGTGGCCCGCCAGGTCTACACCCGGCGCACGGGCCAGCAGTTTTACTAAACAGCCGACGAGGACAGTGAGGAGGCCGGAATGAACAACGGAAACGACGGCCACCGCAGGCCACCCACGGACGGCCTGCCCCGGACCCAGCCAATGTCGGCCATGCAGGTGCGCCAGAACGCCGCCGCCAAGAGGATGCTGCGCCGCCTGGTCCAGGGCGAAAACCCGCCCACCGCGCCGATGAGCATCGTCGACCGGCTCGCCGGCAGCCCCTACGCCAATCCGATGATCCAGGTTGGCGGGGTGGACGCCTCTGCCCGCAAAACCATCGACTTCGCCCTGAAGCTGGCCGAATCCATGTTCCGGTACGGGGCCGGCGCCCTCGAAGTCGAGACCAGCATCATCGCCATCACCGCCGCGCTTGGCCTCAAGAACATCGAGGTGGACATCACCAACCAGTCGGTGGCCATCAACTACGCACCCAAGGACCAGACGCCCATCTCACTGCTGCGCGTGGTGCGGTCCTGGACCAACAACTACGCGGGCCTCTCTCAAGTGCACCAGCTGGTGACGGACATCGTGGCCGGCGGCGTCGGCCGCGAGGAAGCCGTGCGCCGGCTTGAGGACATCACCCGCAGCGCCAAGCCGTTCCCGCGGTGGATGGTCACCGTGGCCTTCGGCGTGTTCTCTGCCGTTTTCGTCGGTGTCCTGGGCGGCGGACTGGGCGCCTCGGTCGTCGCGTTCCTCTCCAACCTTCTGGTCAGCCTGCTGGCCCGCCAGCTGGGCCGCTGGCGTACGCCGGACTTCTTCATCACTGCCTCGTGTTCGTTCCTGGTGACCATCATCGCCCTGCTGTTGTGGCGCTTCGGCAGCCCGCTGGGAGTGCAGATTGCTCCCGAGATCGTGGTGGTCGGCGGGATTTTGCTGCTCCTGCCGACGGGACGCCTGGTGTCCTCGGTGCAGGATGCGATCAACGGCTTCCCCGTCACGGCGGCCGGCCGGTTCCTGTCCACCATGCTGACTTTCGGGGCGCTGGTCGCCGGAATCGCCGTCGGGTTCGTCGTGGGGGACATGACCGGCATGGATCCCATAGACGTCACCAAAACATTCCCGCCCAAGTATGACTTGTGGGTGATCGTCATCCTGATCGCCATCGCGGTGCTGATGATCGGCATCACGGAACAGACCAGCTGGAAGCTGCTGCTGCCGACGGCGGCCGTGGGGGTGGTGGGCTACCTGGTCCTCATCGGCGGCGACGCCCTGGGCATCGGATCCCGCTTCGCCCCGGCCCTCGCTGCCGTGGTGATCGGCCTGCTGGCCCGCGTCGTGGCCCTCCGGATGGGCGCCCCACAGCTGGTGGTGGCCGTTCCCGCCGCGCTGATTCTGCTCCCCGGACTCACTATATTCCGGTCGATGTATGTATTGACCATCGAGGAATCGGAGATTCTCATGGGCGCCGGCGGCATGCTCAACGCCGGGGCCATCGTGCTCGGTGTCGCTGCCGGCATCGTGCTCGGCGACACCTTGGCGCGGCCCCTGACGCGGAGCCTGGCGAGCAACGAACGGCGCAGGGCACGCCGCCGCTAGATCTTGCGAGGAATGCCCGTCCGGCTCCCCTAAGGCGCCGGGTTTCCCCACTTTTGCCGGGACGCGACGGCGTGTCAGCCCGCCGCGCCGGCGTGTCCCGGCGTCGTGGTGGCAAAGGTGGGGAAACTCCGCAGCGCCACCCGCCGGACAGCCAGGGGAGGCGAGCCGCTAGATCTTGCCTATCGGCAGCTTCTTCTCCGCCTGGAAGTCGTCCTCCACCCGGCCCGTGGCCCAGTAGCCCGAGAGGGACACCTGGGCCCGCTCCAGCCCGCGCTGCACGTAGAACACGTCCCGGAGGCCCTTCATGTAGCCCCGCTCGCCGTGGGCAAAGACCTGCACCCGGCCCTCGGGCCACTCGGCGTCGCGCACCGCGGTGACCAGCAGTTCGCTCTCACCGGCGGGTGCGCCGCCGCGCAGCAGCCAGCGCAATTCGACGCCGGCCGGCCCGGCGATGGCCTGGACGTCGGCGTCGCTGTCCACTTCGAGCAGGGCGAGGCCGCGGGCATCTTCCGGCAGGGATTCGATCGCCGCGCCGATGGCCGGCAACGCTGATTCATCGCCGGCAAACAGGTACCAGTCCGCGGCCGGGTCCGGGTTGTACCCGCCGCCGGGGCCGGTGAAAGTCAGGCGATCGCCGGGCTGGGCCGAGGCCGCCCAAGGGCCGGCGAGCCCCTCGTCGCCGTGGATCACAAAGTCAATGGCCAGTTCCTGCGCCGCCGGGTCCACCCAGCGGACCGTGTAGGTCCGGGTATGCGGCCACTGACTGCGCGGCATGGTTTCCCGGATGGCCCACAAATCCAGCGGATCCGGGTATTCGACGCCGGGTTGCGGAAAGACGATCTTGACGTACCGGTCCACATAGTCGTTGTTGACGAACCCGGCGAAGCCGGGGCCCCCGGCGATGATCCGGACCATGTGCGGGGAGAGCTGCTCCCTGCGCAGGACCATCAGATCGGTCTGGGGGCGCGAGTTCCGGGTGGCGGTGGTGGCTGCGGGGACGGATGTCATGCAGCTAAGCCTAACCAAGAACCCCCGGCGGGAGCTTTGCGCGGAGGCCTGTTACGGCAACGGCGGAAGCTCCCAGTCGACCGTCCCGCTGCCTTGTTCCAGCAGCAGGGCGTTGGCCCGGCTGAACGGCCGGGACCCGAAGAAGCCGCGCGAGGCCGAGAGCGGGCTGGGGTGGGCGCTGGCGATCACGGCGGCGGACCCCAGCAGCGGCCGCACGGACTCGGCATCCTTGCCCCACAGGATCGCCACCAGAGGGGCATGGCCCGCACCGGATACGGACGAGCGGCCGGCGACTGCCCGGATGGCCGCCGCCGTCACGGCCTCCCAGCCCTTGTTCCGGTGCGAGCCCGCCGCGCCGGCACGGACGCTGAGCACCCTGTTGAGCAGCAGTACGCCTTGGTCCGCCCAGTGGCTGAGGTCCCCGTGGACGCGCGGGGGGAAGCCGAGATCGGCCTGAAGTTCCTTGTAGATGTTTGCCAGGCTGCGGGGGATCGGCCGGGTGGCGCCGTCCACGGCGAAGGACAACCCCACGGCGTGCCCCGGCGTCGGATACGGGTCCTGGCCCACCACCAGCACGCGGACGCCGGCCAGGGGCTGCCGGAAAGCCCGCAGCAGGTTTGCCGGCGAGGGCAGAACGCCGTGCCCGGCGGCCACTTCGCCCGCGACAAAGGCGAGGGCTTCGCGCAACTGCGCCTCCACCGTCGCCAGCGGTCCCGCCCAGTCCGGAGCAACCAGCGCGTCCAGCGGCCTGCGTGCCAGGTCCGCGAAGCTAAGGGTGTCCGCGGCTGCGGGCTCCAGCTCGAACAGCGCGTCGGGTTCACTGGCGGGGTCAAACTCGGCATCAAACACAGCACCCATTCTTCCCCAGCTAAGGCCCGTTTCTGCGCCCGCCCGAATGACAACCCTGTCATTCGGCCGTAGCATTGGGACTGACTTTTTAACGGATACCAGCCAGGTTTTTCGGAATCAACCAGGAGTGTGTCGTGGCCGAAACAGCGCAAGAGCACGTGCTCGCGGGGGATTCTGCCGGATTCCCAACCGCCGGCGCGGGCCCGGACGGGGTGTCCGCGGAGTCTGCGCTGAGCGCCCGCGACCAGCAGATGCTGGCCTTGGAGCGGCAATGGTGGAAGTACGCCGGGGCCAAGGAACAGGCCATCCGCGAGCTGTTCGATCTGTCCGCCACGCACTACTACCAGATCCTCAATGCCCTCATCGATACCGAGGATGCGCTGGCCCACGATCCCATGCTGGTCAAGAGATTGCGTAGACTACGTACATCACGCCAACGTGCCCGCACTGCCCGTCGTCTGGGAACAGATTCGTAAAGTCGCGTCACGAGCAGCCGGATGCGCACGTCCTGTTGCGTCCGTTCCGGCCTCGGGCACCCCGTATGAAATCAGCAAGGACGTCGTTTTACCATGACCAAATACGCTCGGGATGAATTTGATCGGGTCCCGGAGACCTCTACCCGGCAGGGAGTCCACCGGGCCGTCGCGGCATCGCGGCGGCGGAGCCTGGCGCCGATCCTGGCGGCTGGCTGCGTAGCCCTGGCCATCGGCCTGGTGGCCTTCCTGATCCTGCCGAAGCTCGGCTTCTCCGCAGGCCAGGCCGCGGCTGTGACCGCCGGTGGCAGCGCGTCCGCATCTGCCAGCAGCAGCCCGTCCGCCACAAGCACCATGAGCCCCAGTCCCACGCCGACGAGCCCGGAGCCGGCCGGCACGGACGCCGCCGCCGCCGCGCCGGCGGCTTCGCCGTCAGCTACGCCGAGCGCCACAGCCGCCGCCGTCGACAAGACGCAGCCGGTGACGATCTACAACGCGACCACCACCGCCGGCCTCGCCACCCGCGTCGGCGGCACCGTCACCTCCGACGGCTGGGTCCTGGGCGAGACAGGCAACTGGGGCGGTGTCCCGCAACAGACGTCGGTGATCTTCTACAGCGGCGTCGAGCAGAAGGACAATGCGGAGGCACTCGGAGCCCTCCTCGGCGTCGACACCCTCGTGGACTCTGCCGAGTTCAACATGCCCCTTGTCGTCGTGCTCGGCCCCGGCTACCAGTAGCCAATCCGGTTACGCCTCAATAACTATTAGGCGGCGGCCCTGCCCGCCGCCGGCGTTCCTGGGGGACGCTGTGGGTACAGTATCTGCGGATTTCTTTTCGCAGTCCGCGGCGCACATCGAGGTGGGCCGCACGCAAGCTAGCTGAAAGTGTGGACACCATGGCACTGGGAACCGTCAAATGGTTCAACGCCGAAAAGGGCTACGGCTTCATCGCCGTGGACGGTTCCGAGAACGACGTCTTCGTGCACTGGTCCGCGATCGTCGGGGAAGGCTACCGCGCCCTGGACGAGGGCCAGCGGGTGGAACTGGAAGTCGGCGAGGGCGAAAAGGGCCCGCAGGCCGAAAGCGTCCGGCCCGCCTAGTGGTACTGGCTGCCGTCACGAACGCCCAAAGGAACGCGGCCGGGCGCCGCGGAGGACATTTGCCGCTGGGCCGCGCCCTGGCGGCGGGCACAGTAGCGGCCCTGGCCCTGACGGGCTGCCTTGGCCCCGCGGGCAGTGCCCGCGTGGCCAGCGCCGACGCCAGCGGTGACGGCATCCTGCGCATCGGCATGATCCTGGACAACACGGGCAAGCAGAACTTCCTCAACGCCTCCGAGCTCGCGGCGGCCAAACTTGCCGTCAAGGAGATCAACGCTGCCGGCGGGCACAAAGGCAAACCGGTGGAGCTGCTGCCGGAAACCATCAGCACGGACACCGCCGCCCAGGCGAAAGCGCTGGTTGCCGCCAAGGCCGACGTTGTGATCGGCCCGACCGATTCCAGCCGTGCCCCGGCCGCCATCGACGTGCTCGCCAACGCCAAGGTAGCCGTGATCTCCCCGGCCAACACCGCCGCCGCGCTCAGCAACTACAAGAGCGGCGGCTACTATTTCCGCACCTCGGCCGCCGACATCGCCCAGGCATCCGTCCTCGCCAAACTGGTCAAAGACGGCGGCGCCAGGACCCTGGCGGTCCTGCATGAGGAAGGCGACTACGGCAAAGACGTCGCCGCCGCCGTCGGCGGCGCGGCGAAACAGTCCGGACTGGAGGTCGTGGCGGACTCGGAGTTCACCCCCGGCCAGGCTCAGCAGGCTGTCGCCGCCGCTAAGGCCGCCAACCCCGACGCCGTCATCCTGGTCTCGCGCGACGGCGCACAGGGCGCCATCGCCGAGCTGAACAACGCCGGCCTCGCCGGCAAGAAGCTGGTCCTCAGTGACGGAGCAGTCAGCAAGTACGGCTCTGGCCTGGGCGCCCGGGCGCTCGAGGGTGCACGCGGGATCCTGCCCGGCGTGTTTCCCTCCGCCGCCTTCCAGGCGGACCTCGTGGCCGTTGATCCCGGGCTGAAGGACATGGTGTTCGCCGCCGAGACGTACGACGCCGTCGTCCTGGCCGCCGTCGCCGCCGCCGCCGCAGAGGACGACGCCGGCACTTCCATCGCGGCGTCCCTCGTCGCGGTCTCCGGCGGAACCCCGGCAGCAGGCGGAACCGGGGCCGGCGGCAGCCAGCCGCCCGGCGAGTCATGCACGAGCTACAAAGACTGCGTCGGCGTCCTCCGGGCAGGCCAGCGGCCGGACTACGACGGCCAGTCCGGACGGATCAACTTTGATGCCCACGGCGACATCACCGAAGCGAACTACATGGTTTCGACCTACGGCGAGGACAACCTGCCCACGGTGGACGGCACAGAAGCCGCGAGCAGCAGCGGCGGCTGATCGCTCGTAGCGTATTGTGCCCGCGTGGCGGCCGGTTCCGGCCGGCCACTGCTTGCACTCTCCCCGGGGGAGTGCTAATTATTGATTTAGCACTCCAGCGCACTGACTGCTAACACGACGCCCGGTCCGCCCGGCCGCGAAGTGAGGCAGCCGGTCCAGGAGCTAAAGAAACACCTTGCTGGGGTGAGATCCCGGACCCGGCGGCATACAGAGGCCGCGGGGTTGGGATCGTCCGTCGCGGGCACCACAGCGAAGGTTCATTCTTAACGACTGTCCCGAAAGGACTACTGCCGTTATGGCCAAGATCATTGCATTTGATGAAGAGGCACGCCGCGGTCTTGAGCGGGGCCTGAACATCCTCGCCGACGCCGTCAAGGTCACCCTCGGCCCGCGGGGACGCAACGTCGTCCTCGAAAAGAAGTGGGGCGCCCCCACGATCACCAACGATGGTGTTTCCATCGCCAAGGAGATCGAGCTGGACGATCCCTACGAAAAGATCGGCGCCGAGCTGGTCAAGGAAGTTGCCAAGAAGACGGATGACGTCGCAGGCGACGGCACCACCACGGCAACCGTGCTGGCACAAGCCCTGGTCAAGGAAGGCCTGCGCAACGTCGCGGCCGGCGCTGACCCGCTGTCCCTCAAGCGCGGCATCGAGAAGGCTGTTGACGCGGTCACCGTCGAGCTCCTGGCCTCCGCCAAGGAAATCGAGACCAAGGAAGAGATCGCCGCCACCGCGTCCATCTCCGCCGGCGACAACGAGATCGGCGCCCTGATCGCCGAAGCCCTCGACAAGGTCGGCAAGGAAGGCGTCATCACCGTCGAGGAGTCGAACACGTTCGGCCTCGAGCTGGAGCTGACCGAAGGCATGCGCTTCGACAAGGGCTACATCTCCGCCTACTTCGTCACCGACGCTGAGCGCCAGGAAACGGTCCTTGAGGATCCGTACATCCTGATCGTCAACTCCAAGATCTCCAACGTCAAGGAACTGGTTGCTGTCCTGGAAAAGGTCATGCAGTCCAACAAGCCGCTGCTGATCATTGCCGAAGACATCGAGGGCGAGGCCCTGGCCACCCTGATCGTCAACAAGATCCGCGGCACCTTCAAGTCCGTCGCCGTCAAGGCTCCGGGCTTCGGCGACCGCCGCAAGGCGCAACTGGCCGACATCGCCATCCTCACCGGTGGCCAGGTCATCTCCGAGGAAGTCGGCCTCAAGCTTGAGACCGCCGGACTCGAACTCCTTGGCAAGGCCCGCAAGGTTGTTGTCACCAAGGACGAGACCACGATCGTCGAGGGTGCAGGCGACGCCGACCAGATCGCCGGCCGCGTGTCCCAGATCCGCGCCGAGATCGAGAACTCCGATTCCGACTACGACCGCGAGAAGCTGCAGGAGCGCCTGGCCAAGCTGGCCGGCGGCGTTGCAGTCATCAAGGCCGGCGCCGCAACCGAGGTCGAGCTCAAGGAACGCAAGCACCGCATTGAGGACGCCGTCCGCAACGCCAAGGCTGCTGTCGAAGAGGGCATCGTCGCCGGCGGTGGCGTTGCCCTGATCCAGGCCGGTGCCAAGGCATTCGCGAACCTGCAGCTCTCCGGTGACGAAGCAACGGGCGCGAACATCGTCCGCGTTGCCATCGACGCCCCGCTGAAGCAGATCGCCTTCAACGCCGGCCTCGAGCCCGGCGTCGTTGTGGACAAGGTCCGCGGCCTGCCCGCAGGCCACGGCCTCAACGCCGCCACCGGCGAGTACGTCGACCTGCTGGCCGCCGGCATCAACGACCCGGTCAAGGTAACCCGCTCTGCCCTGCAGAACGCGGCTTCCATCGCCGGCCTGTTCCTCACCACCGAGGCCGTTGTAGCCGACAAGCCCGAGAAGGGTGGCGCCCCGATGGGCGGCGGCGACGACATGGGCGGCATGGGCGGCATGGGCGGTTTCTAACCACCCGCGCCAGCCATCACCGGCTGTTCGACGACGGCGGTCCCACCTTCGGGTGGGGCCGCCGTCGCCGGTTAAGCGCGGCCCCTGTCCAAGGGAGCGTCGGTGGGCGTCGGCGGGTTCTGGCAGGATAGGTCAGTGACGATTACAGCAGCGGCCGACGGTTCGGCCTTAGGAAATCCTGGCCCGGCCGGCTGGGCCTGGTACGTGAATGACGACTGCTGGCGGGCCGGGGGGTGGCCCCACGGCACGAACAACCAGGGCGAACTGATGGCGGTGCTGGACCTGTTCCGGGCAACGGCGCACATGCCCGGGGAAGACCTGCTGATCCTCTGCGACAGCCAGTACGTCATCAACGCCGTGACCAAGTGGATGCCCGGGTGGAAACGCAAGGGCTGGCGCAAAGCCGACGGCAAGCCGGTGCTGAACGTGGACCTCCTCAGGGACATCGACCAGGCGCTCGTGGGCCGCAAGTACACCTTCGAATGGGTGCGGGGCCACGCGGGGCACGAGCTCAACGAGGCGGCGGACGTCCGCGCCCGGGCAGCGGCCACGGCGTACCAGCAGGGCGTGGCCGTCCGGCAGGGTCCCGGGTTCGGCACCCCGGAGGGCGAACCGCCAGCGGGCGAACCGCCAGCGGGCAAAACACAGCAGGGCATGACACAGCAGGACAAGATGCAGCCCGCCGCCCAGTCCGCCGCCCCACCCGCAGCCGCCCCTGCGGCCGCAACCCGGCCGCAGGCAGCCCCGGCGCCAGCCGGCCAGCAGGAACTCTTTGGCGCGCCGGGGACCTACGACGAACCGGACCTCTTCAGCGAACTCGAAGAAGAACCTGCCGTAGACCGGGCGGAGGCCAGCGCCGAAGCCGTCGTCGAGTCCCTCGAACGCGAACTGCTCCGCCCCGAAACCCGGGCAGACCTGGGCCGCACGGGCGTGCTGCTCCACCCGGGCTTCACCGAAATCGGCAGCTCCGGCCGGATCTGGACCCGCGACGCCATGATGATGTCACTCGAGGACAACCCGGGCGGAGCCGTGGAGCTGGAACTGTTGGGCGCGGACCGGCTGGGTGAGAAGACTATCCTGCTGACCTACCGCAGCCACACCCGTGAGGGATCAGCCCTGCGCAGCTCCCTGTGGGTCCTTGAAGGCGCCCAATGGCGCCTGCGCTTCCACCAGGGCACACCCGAGGCCTGAGGGCGCGTGCGGCTCACGTGAAGCGCTGCGCATTGCCCAGTTCCGCCTGCGCATAGGTGGCGGCAGCGGAGTTCAGTGCGAGGTTGATGGACGCCAGGGACGCCTCGACCCTGCTTTGGGTCAGCGTCCACTCGGCCACGAGGGTTTGGAAATTAGTCGCCGCGGAGCCCCGCCAGCTGCCCTGGAGCTCGTCCAGCCCCCGTTTCATGGCGTGGACGTCCGCGCTGATCCTCTCCACCGTGGCCTGCACGTTGGCGGACTTCAGCTGGAGGAGTTCGGTATCGACGGAGATGATGCTCATGGAAATGCCTCTCGAATGCTCGGGAGGCGGCCGCGGCCCGGCGGAGCACGGTGAACGTCAGCGGGTCTGCGGTGAGGTATTGCGGTGACATTTTCGGTGAGAGCTGGCGGGGAGCGGCTGCCTCATCCGGATCTTCCGGACACCTCGAGCGTAGGCGGGCGGCGCGCCGGCCGGACACCGCCGTCGGCCCCTATGTGGATAAGTCCGCTGTGGACCGTTCCGTGGCCTCTTCGTCCAGGAGCGGGATGCTGACCACCAGCGTGGCACCGCCGCCGTCGGTCTTCCCGACCCGCACGGACCCGGAATGCGAGCCGACGATGGCGGCCACGATCGCCAGGCCAAGTCCACTGCCGCCGGTCTCCCTGGTCCGGGAGGTGTCGGCCCGGTAGAAGCGCTCGAAAATACGGGCCGCCTCCTCATCCGGAACCCCCGGTCCGTGGTCCCGGACCTCGATCACGGACTGCCGTGTTCCATCCGGTGCGGTCCGGACCCCGACGCCAATTTCGACTGGGGTGCCCTCCGGCGTGTAGCGCAGGGCATTGCCGACCAGGTTGCTGACCACTTGGCGCAGTTTGGCTTCGTCGCCCAGCACCGGGGCGGCGGCCGGGGCCGCGCCGTCAATCCCGGTGAGGGTGATGGTGCGGCTGCGGTCGCTCGCCTGGGTGTCCACCACGGCGTCGTTGGCCAGCAGCAGCAGGTCCGCGGGCTTCTGCTGCAACGGCCGCTGTTCGTCGATCCTGGCCAGCAGCAGCAGGTCTTCGACCATGGCTCCCATGCGTTTGGCTTCGCTTTCGATCCGCCCCATCGCCGTGGCCACGTCTTCCGGGGTGGACAACGCCCCGTGCCGGTACAGCTCGGAGAACCCGCGGATGGTCACCAGCGGGGTTCTCAGTTCGTGCGAGGCGTCGGCGGCGAAGCGCCGCATCCGCGCCTCGGACGCCATCCTGGCGGCGAAGGCCGTCTCAATGTGCGCGAGCATTGCATTGAGCGAGCTCCCAAGCCGGCCCACCTCCGTGCCCGGGTTCTCCACCTCCACACGCTGGGACAAGTCTCCCGCGGCGATCGCGGCGGCCGTCTTCTCCACCCGGGCCAGCGGCCGGAAGGACCGCGAAACAGTCCAGGTGGCAATGAAGAACGCCAGCACGAGCGTCAGCAGGCCCACACCCACCACCACCAGGGCAGCGTGTTCCATCACCGAATCCACGGGGTCCAGCGGCAGCCCGATCACGACGACGGCGCCACGGTTGTTGTTGTCCACCACGCTGACGGCCACGACCCGCCAGCTGCCGCCCTCGGATCCGCGGACCTGGAAGGGCATCTGCTGGCGTTCCCGGGCCTCGACCGAGGAAAAGGTGCTGAGCGCGGGGTGGGATTCCTTGTCGCCGCCGAACGTGTAGGGCGGAAGACCGGGGCTGAAGAGCATCAGCGAGTAGTCGGTGGGGACGGTGGAGTTAGTTTCCTGCAGCTGGCTGAAGGACTGCTGCTGCCGCGCGGATTCGACGGCGGCCCGGAGCTTGTCATCCACCTGGCCCTGCAGGAAGCTGTGCAGCAGCGTCAGCGTGCCCGCCCCGGTAGCCGTGAGGGCCACCAGCATGAGCGCCATCATGATGGCCACGAGTTGAGAGCGCAGCGACGCCGATTTCCAGCGGTACAGCAAGGTCAACGCTTCTCGGCAGTCCGCAGAACGTAGCCGACGCCGCGCTTGGTCTGGATCAGTGCCGGGGCATCGGGATCGATATCCACTTTGCGGCGCAGGTAGGAGATGTACGACTCCACGATCGAGGCGTCGCCGTTGAAGTCGTACTCCCATACATGGTCGAGGATCTGGGCCTTGGACAGGACCCGGTTCGGATTGAGCATGAGGTAGCGCAGGAGCTTGAATTCCGTGGGCGAGAGCTCGATCACGGTCCCGCCGCGGCGGACCTCGTGGGCGTCGTCGTCGAGCTGGAGGTCATCGACCCGGATCACGGCGTCATCGTCGACCTGGGGTTGCGTGCGCCGGAGTACGGCGCGGATGCGGGCCACCACCTCGTCGAGGCTGAACGGTTTGGTGACGTAATCGTCCCCGCCCACGGTCAAACCGGTGACTTTGTCCTCGGTGTCGTCCTTGGCCGTGAGGAACAGGACCGGGAAGTGCTTGCCGGCGGCGCGCAGGCGGCGGGTAACGGTGAAGCCGTCCATGTCCGGCAGCATGACGTCCAGCACCGCCAGATCGGGGGAGTGCAACTCAGCAGCAGCCAGCGCCTCGCGTCCGCTGCCGGCCGAGACGACTTCAAAACCAGCGAAGCGCAGGGACGTGGAGAGCAGCTCGCGGATGTTCGGTTCGTCATCGACGACGAGGAGCTTGGCTTCGGGACCGTTCTTCTTCATGTTCCCATGATGCTCCCAGACTCTGGGAGTTTTCTGAATGGAGGTTGTGTGTTGCATGGCCGCATCCCCGGCCCCCGCCTAGCCCGCGGTGCCGACGTCCTTGGCGTCCATGATCCGGTAGGCGTACCCCTGCTCGGCGAGGAACCGCTGCCGCTTCGCGGCGAAATCCTGGTCCAGGGTGTCCCTGGCCACGAGCGAATAGAACCGGGCGGAGCGGCCGTCCTTCTTCGGGCGCAGCAGCCGGCCCAGGCGCTGGGCCTCCTCCTGGCGGGACCCGAATGAACCGGAGACCTGGATCGCGACCGACGCCTCGGGCAGGTCGATGGAGAAATTGGCGACTTTGGACACCACCAGGGTCTGCACCTCGCCGGCGCGGAACGCGTCGAACAGCCGCTGGCGCTCCTTCACCGACGTGTCGCCCTTGATCACCGGCGCGCCCAGGCGCTCGCCGATCTCGTCGAGCTGGTCGATGTACTGCCCGATCACCAGGAGCTGTTCCCCGGCGTGTTCGGCGACGAGTTCTTCGACCACCCGGGTCTTCGTCTCGGAGGTGGCACACAGCCGGTATTTGTCGGCGTCCTCGGCCATGGCATAGGCCACCCGTTCGTCGCGGGGCAGGTCCACCCGGACTTCCACGCAATCGGCCGGGGCGATGTAGCCCTGGGCCTCGATGTCCTTCCACGGCGCGTCGTAGCGTTTCGGCCCGATCAGGCTGAAGACCTCGCCCTCCCGGCCGTCCTCCCGCACCAACGTGGCGGTCAGCCCGAGCCGCCGACGGGCCTGCAGGTCCGCCGTCATCCGGAAGATCGGCGCGGGCAGCAGGTGGACCTCGTCGTAGATGATCAGGCCCCAGTCGTTGCCGTCCACGAGCTCCAGGTGCGGGTACAGCCCGCCGCGCTTCGTGGTCAGGACCTGGTAGGTGGCGATCGTGACCGGCCGGACTTCCTTAACGGAGCCGGAGTACTCGCCGATCTCCTCCTCAGTCAGCGACGTGCGTTTGAGGAGCTCGTCCTTCCACTGCCGCGCGGCGACGGTGTTGGTCACCAGGATCAGTGTGGTGGTGGAGCTGGTGGCCATGGCGGCCGCGCCGACCAGCGTCTTGCCGGCGCCGCAGGGAAGGACGACGACGCCGCTGCCGCCGGCCCAGAAGTTCTCCGCGGCCAGTTGCTGGTAGGGCCGCAGCTTCCAGCCCGATTCGTTGAGCATGATGGGGTGCGGGGTGCCGTCCACGTAGCCGGCCAGATCCTCGGCCGGCCAGCCAAGCTTGAGCAACAGCTGCTTGAGCTGGCCGCGCTGGGAGGAATGCACCACCACCGTCTCGCCGTCGATCCGTGGCCCGAGCAACGGGGCGATCTTTTTGGCGCGGCTGACTTCCTCGAGCACCGGGTAGTCGGAGGTGCGCATGACCAGGCCGTGCTGCGGGTCCTTCTCCAGCCGGAGCCGGCCGTAGCGGGACATGGTCTCTTCGACGTCGATCAGCAGGGAATGGGGCACGGGGAAACGGGAGTACGTGAGCAGGGTGTCCAGCACTTTTTCGGCGTCCAGCCCGGCCGCCCGGGCGTTCCAGAGCCCCAGCGGCGTCAGCCGGTAGCTGTGCACATGCTCCGGGGCCCGTTCCAGCTCGGCGAACGCCGCGATGGCGTGCCGGGCCTCCGTTGCGAGTTCGTGGTCGACCTCCAGCAGGATGGTCTTGTCACTCTGGACGATCAGGGGCCCGTCATTCACTGGAACAATTCCTCTGTAGCTTCTACGTCGATAATGCGGTGGATGGACAGGACCCGCTCGATTTCCTTGTCCGGATCGAACACCCGCACCCGCCCGCCATTCACAGCTACCGGAACAACCGTCTCGCGGGTGGCATTCCCCATGCTGTCCACGACATTCATGATGACCCGCTGCCTGAGGCGGATCGCCTTCAGCAGGGTCTCGAGGCCCAACTGGGTCGCTTCCTCGCTGCCCGGTGCCGCGGGCGGGTGGGCGCCGGAGCCCGGCGCCCGGGACCCGTTGGCGCGCAGCACGGCCAGCTGGGCCTCGATGTCGGCCTCCGGCGGAGCGGTCCGCGGGGCGGTGTACACCGGCCGGCCACTGCCGGGCGCAGGGGTGCTGCGGCGCAGCCGGACGATGGCGGAGGCAGCTTCCTCCAGGACCGGGGCGAGCCCCAGACCCCGGAGGGCCTGGGCGGTTTCCCGGGGCGCGGCGTGGGAGACGACCACGGTGGGCGCGATGCGCACCAGCCCGAGGCCAGCCACGGCCGGGGCGTTGAGCAGTTCCAGCAGGGCAGCCTCGTCCTCGCTTTGGATAAAACTGGCCGCGGCCCCCACCCGGAGCCGGGAATGGCGCGCGGCGGTGTCTTCGATGAGGTACTGGAGGGGCTGCGGGATGGCGGTGGCCGAATGCTGGCGCAGGAAGTCCAGCATCGCCGCGGCGTCCAGGCCGGTGTCGAGGGCCCGGCGCACGGAGGTGACGGAGAACCGGTAGATGGTGGCCGGTCCCTGCCCTTCGGCCGTGGCCATGGTCAGGAGCCGTTCGCTCAGTTCGGGGTCGAGGTAGCCCGGCGCCACCGCCGTCAGGTCCGCCTGCAGCAACACGTGCTGCAGGGCCGCCGGCAGGTGTTCGCCCAGGATCCCCAGGGCGTCGTCCGGCTGCTCGGCGGCGATCGCGGCGCCCAGCTGGCTCAGCGCCCCAGATCCGATCAGGCCAAGCATCTCGGCCTCCGCGAGGATGCCGCGGATCAGCGAGCTGAAGCGCCTGGCCATCCGGGGCTGCGTCCACTCGGCACGCTCCAGCACGGCGGCGGCATCGAGGACGGGGGCCTGCCCGTCGGGCGCCACGGCCTCAAGGGTGAGTTCGTGCAGGATTTCCAGGACCCTTTTCCGGACCACCGGGGCGTCCGGCCGCTGCGCCTCGGCGGAGAGCGCATTGATGGTGGTCCCGGCCGGGCCCCGGTGCCCGGCCGGGCCCGGGGCGGCAGCATTCACCGGCTGGCCCACGAGGGACGGTGCGCGCTCGCTGGCCAGCCAGGCGTTGACCAGCCACAGCCACTGCTCCTGCCGCGGCAGCGACAGCCACTCCAGCTGCGGCGGCTGCACCCACGCAGAACTGTCGACGTCCAGCCGCAGCAGACCGGCCATTCCGCAGAGCTCCGCGAGGACGCCGGCCTCGTGCACGTCCATCCGCAGGGAATCCGCCAGCCGCTTCATCTCCCGGACCCCGACGCCCCCGCTTCGCAGCGTCGCCAGCGGCTGTTCGCGCACGGTGTAGAGCACTTCGCCGACGAGCCGCAGCGTCTCGGCGATGGCGCCCAGCGCGGCGTTTCGGCGCAGCCCCGCGCTCGTGTTGCCCAGCCGGGGGACAGGCGGCGTGAGCGAAAAGTTCTCGATGACAAACCCGCCGCGCAGCGACACTCCGACGCTGTGCGGCAGTTCGACGTGCGCGGCGTCCAGCGGTACCAGCAGCCCGCGCGCCAGCAGCCAGTCCACGGGGCCGACGTCGGCGCCTTCGTGGAGCACGGACGCCCGGCGCTGCGCCTGCGGGACGGCGCCCATGGCCCAGTTCCCGAACCGGGCCAGAAGGGCGGCGGTCCGGTCCGGTGCGGTGGCCAGGATTTGCTGGAGCGATTCCGGTGTTGCCGTCCAGTGCTGCAGGGACAGGGCGGCTTCCATCGGCGTCGTGGCGGGGGAGACGGACGCCCCGGCGCGGTGAAGTTCCCCCACCAGCTGCACCACGCGCTGCGCGAAAGCAGGCTGGAGCCGCACCAGTTCGGTGTAGCTGCGCCCCAGCCCCGCCGGGTAGATGCCAATCACGTCCTTGAGACTGCCGACCGGAAGGTAGTGGCGCTGCTTGGCGGCGGCGGGGGTCGCGCCGTGCGGCGGATCGGCGCGGTGGACGAGGGCCAGTTCCTGCAGGGAATGGAGGAGCCGGTCGACGGCGGCAACCGAGGAGCCGTTGATCAGTTTCTTCAGCATCGCCGCCGACGCGCTGTGCCCGGTATCGGCGTTGGTGCACAGGTGCAGGGTTTCCAGGACCTGCATCTGCGGGCGGTTGAGCCGTTCGAGTGCCCGCTGGACGCTGACGCGTCCGCTGGCGCGGGCGGCGAGGGCGGCGAAGTCCGGGACGCCGGGAGAAATCAGGTCCGGCCGCGCGGAGAACAAGGCCCGCAACGATTCGTCGCTTCGTGCCTGAAGTTCCTTGCTGAGCGCGCGGATGAGGGACATCGCTCCAACGTTACCTTTCGCCGGGCCCGCGCGGGCGGCGCCGGGCTGCCACCGCGTCGACAACGAGGGCCAGCATGAGCAGGAATGCCACCGGGAGGCCGTAGAGGGCCGTCGAGGTAATCCAGGCGGGCGCCACGGCATTGTTGAAGGCCATCGCCATGACGGCGCCGACGGCAACGAGGGACAGCACAGCAAGGGTGGCCGCTACGATCATCAAAGGCCGCCGGTAACGCGTCAGTGTCATGGGGGCAACGCTAACAGTCCGGCATCGCCCGCGCCTCAAGCCGTTAAAGTGAACCAGGCAGGATAACCTTGGAGATACAGACCAACACGGTCCGGGCAGTCATACCCTGAACCCGCGTATCCATGCGGATGCGGTGACCGCCGGCCGTGTCCCCGCAGAACGAAGAAGGTTGATTACGTGCCTACCGGCAAGGTCAAGTGGTATGACAAGGAAAAAGGCTTCGGATTCCTCGCGGGCGAGGACGGCCAGGAAGTCTTCCTGCCCAAGTCCGCGCTGCCCGAAGGCATCACGGAGCTCAAGGCCGGCACGCGTGTTGAATTTGGTGTAGCCGACGGACGCAAGGGTGCCCAGGCCCTGGGCCTGCGCGTGCTGGACAAGACGCCGTCCATCGCCAAGGCAAAGCGGCCCAGCGCCAGGGACCTTGCCCCGCTGGTCCAGGACCTCGTCAGCGTGCTGGATAACCTGTCCGGGACCCTGTCCGCGGGCAAGTACCCGGAAGGCAACAAGGGCAAGGCGATCGCAGCGGCCCTCCGTAAGGTTGCCGACGAGCTGGACGTATAAGGCTTTTGATGACTCAGGAACCTGATCAGTTGCCGGCGCCGGACGCCGGAACCGCAGCGCCCGCCGGGGCCAAAGCAACCGGCTCCAAGCAGGGAATCCGCCCGCGCGCCGGCGTGCCCGTCTGGCGCACCGGCAAGCCTGACGCCTTTCTGGCCGCCGCCGTCGACGTCGCCCGCACCGCGGTGGAGGGCATTGCCCCCGCCGAGCAGATCGGCGAGCACATCGGTGCCCGGAGCGAGGGCGACCGCCTGGTGACCCACCTGTTCGAATCCAGGCTCCCCGGATACCTGGGCTGGCAGTGGTACGCCGTGCTGACACGCAACTCGCGCTCCAAGGTGGTCACGGTGGACGAACTTGGGCTCCTGCCCTCCGAGGACTCCATCCTGGCACCGGCCTGGGTTCCGTGGGCCGAACGGGTCCGCCCGGAAGACGCGCAGGCTGACGAGGCTGCCGAGGCGCCGTCCGGTTCCGAAGCGCCGTCACAGGCGTCCGACGCCGACCAGCAGGATGACGCCGACGCTGACACCGACGACGACGCTGACACCGACGACGACACCGACACCGACCACGACGACGCTGACGCCGACGCCGACACTGACACCGACGCCGACGAGCGGGAACGCTCCACGGGCGAGGCCGACTAGCGGTTGGAAGCGTCCGGGAGCGTGTCTGGGGAGGGCTGGGGCTGATGTCCACGTTCAAATCCCTGCACATCCTGAACTACCGGATCTGGTTCGTCGGCGCCCTCATTTCCAACGTTGGCACCTGGATGCAGCGCACCGCCCAGGACTGGCTGGTGTTCGCTCACTTGACGGCGCACGATGCCGGGGCGGTGGGAATCACGATGGCCCTGCAGCTGGGCCCGCAACTCTTCCTGGCACCCGTGGCCGGACTGGTCGCCGACCGGTTCAACCGCAAGAGGCTCCTGGTGCTGACGCAGTCCGCCATGGCGCTGCTGAGCGCGGGGCTGGGCATCCTGGTGGTCACGGGCGCGGCGCAGCTCTGGCACGTCTACGCCTTTGCCCTGATGCTCGGGGTGGTCTCAGCCCTGGACGCCCCCGCCCGGCAGACCTTCGTCTCGGAACTCGTCCAGGACGACTACCTGCCCAACGCCGTGGCCCTGAACAGCGCGTCTTTCAATGTTGCCCGGATGATCGGTCCGGCCGTCGCCGGCGTGCTCACGGCCGTCGTCGGGCCCGGCTGGGTCTTCCTCATTAATACGCTCACCTTTGTGCCCCTGTTGCTGAGCCTGGCGAAAATCCCGTCGTCGTCGCTGCGCCGGCTGCCGCGGGCACCGGCGGGCAAGGGCAGGATCCGGGAGGGGCTGCGCTATGTGAGGTACCGTCCGGATTTGGTCGTGGTGCTGGTGGCTATCTTCATCGTGGGAACCCTGGGGCTGAATTTCGCCCTGTTCATCGCGGCCATGGTGGGGACCGAATTCGGCCTGGACGCGGGGGCCTTCGGCCTGATGAATTCGATCATGGCCATCGGATCCGTCGCCGGGGCCCTGCTGTCCGCCGGGCGCGGCAAGCCACGGCTGCGGGTCATCTTCGGGGCGGCCGCCGCCTTCGGCGTGACCTCGGGCATCGCAGCGATGGCCCCGAACTACTTCTGGTACGGCGTCGCACTTGTGCCCGTGGGGCTGTTCGCGATCACCATGATGACGAGCGCCAACGGGTACGTCCAGACCACGACAGAGCCCGTCATGCGGGGCCGTGTGATGGCCCTCTACATGGCGATCTTCATGGGCGGAACTCCCCTTGGTGCGCCGCTCGTCGGCTGGGTGGCAAACACCGCCGGCCCCCGCTGGTCCATGGCGGTCGCGGCGGGCGCCGGCCTGCTGGCGGCCCTGATCGGGCTGGTGTGGATCATCCGCGCGAAGCACCTGCGGCTCCACTTCAACTGCCGCGCCCACGGGCTGCGGTACTTCCGCGTCGAAAGCCGGACCGGGGCGGCCGGTGCCGTCAGGGACGCGCTGCCGGAGGCACAGCAGGGCGGACGGACCTGAAACGACGACGGCGCCGTCACGGCTTAGGTTCTCAGGGGCCGTGGCGACGCCGGACGCAGGGCTACTTCTTCAGTTCCGCCACGACGAAATCGATGCACTCGAGCAGTGCCGAGACATCGTCGGGCTCGATCGCCACGAAGGTGGCGATGCGCAGCTGGTTGCGGCCTAGCTTGCGGTACGGCTCGGTGTCGACGACGCCGTTGGCGCGGAGCACCTTGGCGATGGCCGCGGCGTCGATCGAGTCATCGAAGTCGATCGTGGCGATCACGTTCGAGCGGTCCTCGGCCTTGGCCACGAACGGCGTGGCGTATTCGGACGCTTCGGCCCAGCGGTAGATGCGGCCGGCAGAATCCGTGGTCCGGCCGGCGGCGAAGTCCAGGCCGCCGTTGGCGTTGAGCCACTGCACCTGGGCGTCCAGGGTCACCAGGGTGGCCAGTGCGGGGGTGTTGTAGGTCTGGTTCAGCCGGGAATTGTCGATCGCCGTCTGGAGGTCAAGGAAGTCGGGAATCCAGCGGTTGCCGGCCTTGATCCGTGCCGCCCGTTCCAGCGCGGCCGGGGAGAACAGGCCCAGCCACAGGCCGCCGTCGGACGCGAAGTTCTTCTGCGGCGCGAAGTAGTACACGTCCGACTCCGCCACGTCCACGTCCAGCCCGCCCGCGGCCGAGGTCGCGTCCACGAGCACCAGCGACCCCTCGTCGGCGCCGGCCACCCGCTGGACGGGGGCGGCTACGCCGGTTGAGGTCTCGTTCTGCGGCCACGCATAGACGTCGACGCCGGCCTCCGCCCGGGCGGTGGGGCGGGTGCCGGGTTCGGCCTTGATGATGGAGGACTCGGCAAGGAACGGCGCCTTGTTGGTGGCAGAGGCGAACTTCGAGCCGAACTCGCCGAAGGACAGGTGCTGCGCTTTGTTCTCCACGAGCCCGAAGCTGGAAATGTCCCAGAACGCGGTAGATCCGCCGACGCCCAGCACGACTTCATAGCCTTCCGGTGCCCGGAAGAATTCGCTGAGGCCGCTGCGCACCGAGCCGACCAGGTTCTTCACGGGTGCTTGGCGGTGCGAGGTCCCCAGCAGCTTCGACGATGCCGCGGCCAGGGCGTCCATCTGTTCCGGCCGGACTTTGGACGGGCCGGCGCCGAACCGTCCGTCCTTGGGCAGGAGGTTGGCGGGGATCGTGATGCTGGTGTCGCTCACAGTGGCTCCAATTTTCGGCTGGTTCGTAGCGTGGCTGGGAGGTGGCGGGCAGGGATGGCTACCACGGACACCCCTTTTCATTCTGCCTGTTTCATTCTGCCTGTTTTATTTTGCCTGACAGCTCCCGGCGATACGGAAAAAGGCCTGTCATAGTCCGGTCATTGAGACGCCGGGGACGGCCGGCCGGCTGGGCCTGGGACAATAGCTCCAGGTCGATCGAAAGATTATCCGGAGTAATTCAAAATAGGCTAGGCTGGCATGCGAACGTACGGCGGTTCCCGCCTGGGCGCATCCTGCATGCAGCCCGCACGCGGTACGGTGGGAATGACGCTAGGACTGCGCTCGAGGAGCTGAGCTGAATGACGGATCTGATCGATACCACGGAGATGTATCTTCGGACCATTCTGGAACTTGAAGAAGAAAACATCGTTGCCCTCCGCGCCCGCATCGCCGAACGGCTCCGCCACTCCGGCCCCACTGTGTCCCAGACGATCGGCCGGATGGAGCGCGACGGGCTGGTGGTTGTTTCCGGCGACCGGCACCTTGAACTGACGGAAACCGGACGGAAACGTGCAATCGGTGTCATGCGCAAGCACCGTCTGGCCGAACGCCTCCTCGCGGACGTGATCGGGCTCGACTGGGCCTACGTCCACGAGGAAGCGTGCCGCTGGGAACATGTCATGAGCGAACGCGTCGAGCGAAGAATCTTCGAGATGCTCAACCACCCGACGGTCTCGCCCTACGGAAACCCTATTCCGGGGCTTGCGGATCTTGGCGGTGTGCCCAATGGCGCCCCCGTGGACAGGCCTGTGAACCTGCTGGAGGCCATGGCCGGCTACGGGGTAACTTCCCGGGTTACGGTCAACCGGCTCGCGGAGCCGATCCAGGTGGAGCCGGAGCTTCTGGCCCAGCTCGACGAGGGCGGAATCAGGCCTGGCGCGCTTGTCTCGCTGGAGCGGGTGGGGGAGTACATCTCGGTCCGCGTCCCCGATATCGAAGGTGCCCTGGAACTGCCGCCCGAGGTTGCCGCGCACGTCTTTGTAACAGTCGCCTGACCAGCCACTACGCGCCGGTCATGGGACGACCCATGAGTTGTCCACAATTGCGGTTACGGATTTATTACCGGGCGGCTTAATCGCCTATAGTTAGTGCCCAGTACCGATACCAAAGCGTTACCTGATCCGAAGCCGAGCCCTGCCAGCGGATCAGTCGCAGAACTACCTCCTGGCAGGGGCGGGGGAACCACTTTCGGCTGCTACTTCGGCAGCCTTGGGGTGAAGTCCGTCAGCGGCAAGCAGCTTCCACCGAAGGATCCCCTGGGGATGCATCTGTGCGTGGCTGCTTGCAACGGCGGACCGGGTCTTTGATCTCTCTGACCCGAATCCGACAGCTAACTTCGCAGGCCATCCAGAGAGGAACCGTTCTTGACCACCCAGACCTCCAGGGGCCGTCGCCGCGCGACCGGTCCCGCTCCGGAGCCGCGTCCCGTCGTCGCACACACGGCCGAACGCCCGCGGGACGTGCACCGGGATGAACGCCGTCGCCGTCGCAGTCCGTTCCGCCAGGTCACGGACTTTGCCGCGGCCAGCGGGGTCGGGCAGAAGGCCGGGATCGCCCTGGCCGCAACTGGTCTGGTTCTGACCGTGACGGTCCCCGTCACGAGCCCGGTGATGGCTTCGAATCCGGGCGGGTCCGGCGCACTCTCCGCTGCCGTGCAGCCGGATGTCACCGCTGCCGCCGCCGCCAAAGTCGACTTCAACCGCACGGCCGTCACCACGAAGGGCGATCCGGACGGGAAACTCAAGCAGCTGCTGAGCGCCCAGTCTGTGGGCACCATCACCCGCGCGGCATCGGCCGGCACCCTGGGTGCGCCGCTCGACCAGCTGGTCACGGCCTCGCCCTTCGGCTACCGTGTCAGCCCCATTACCGGGGGCGCGGGGGAGTTCCACCGCGGCCAGGATTTCGCCGCCCAGTGCGGCACGGCGGTCCACGCGGCCGCCAGCGGCACCGTGACCTTCAACGGCTGGCATCCCTTCGGCGGGGGGAACCGCGTGGTCATCGATCACGGCAACGGCCTGGAGACCACGTACAACCACCTGTCCTCGGCCTCGGTCAAGGTCGGCCAGAAGGTTTCCCGCGGTGACGTCGTCGCCATGAGCGGAACCACCGGCGCCTCCACGGGCTGCCACCTCCACTTTGAAGTGATGGTCAACGGCGATGTCGTTGATCCGCTCGGTTGGCTCTAAAAAGCCGATGGGCTGCTCTCAACTTCCTGTGACACGCCGTGATCTGAATGTGACATTGGATCCGGACTGCTGTAGGGTTTGAAGCACGCCAACTTTTCCGAAGTTGGCGCTCTTGAGTGGATTGCCTAGCTCTGCCACCGCTCAAGGTCCGTTCGCATTACATCGTCTGGCAGGGGCGGGGGAACCAATTTTGGCCTTCGAAAGAAGGCCTTGGGGTTAAGTCGTAAAGCTTCCCAGGAAGCAGCGCGGCCGGGTGACTCCCATCCGAATCCGACAGCTCACCTCGTAGGCATTGGGAGAGGCTACTTTCGTGTCTTCACGCCACAATTCTGCGCGCATGCGCACCGGCGAGGCTCTGTCGAGCCCGCTGGAATCCACATCACGTGCCGCCCTTGCCGGCGCCCGGATTGGATCACGTTCCGCAGGCTCAATCTCTAGCGAGCCCGGACAGCATGCAGTTTCCGCTTTTGGCGCGTCTTCGCAGTACACCCTTCGCTAAGTAACCCATTTCGGGGCGATCCGGCGTACCCCCAAGATGCCGGAGCGTCCTCAGTCCGTGCCCGAAAGCGCGCGGTCCAAGGATCACGAAAGAGAGAACTTAATGACTACTCGTGCAAACGTTGCACGGCACCGCGCCGAGGTCACCAAGACCAACTCGCTGGCTGTTATTGCTAAGGCTGTCGGCGACAACGCCGGCGGCGTGGGCCGTCAGGCCGCGGTCATCGCCGCAGCTTCCGGTCTGGTCCTGACCAGCGGAATCGCAGCCAACGCTGCTGAAACCAATGTTCAGCGCGAATCCACCTCCGCTTCGGCCCTGGAAGTCCAGTCCGCAGCTCCGGCCACCATCTCGGCCGCTTCCACCATCGCGATCTCCTACGAGAAGCCCGCCGTGACCACCACGCCGGCTCCCGTTGTCGAGGCTCCCAAGCCCGTTGTCAAGGTCCAGGACGCCACGGCCACCCGCGCCGGCGGCACCGAGCTTGGCGTCAGCGGCGGCGTCGCTGCCCAGGCCCCCGCTGGCATCGGAAGCGGCGCAGGCGCGACCATCGCCGCCGCTGCCTACGCACAGATCGGCGTGGCGCAGGACTGCACCGCCCTCGCCACCAACGCCCTGGCCGCGGCAGGCATCCACTACCACGGCTGGCCGGCAGGTTACCTGTCCCTGGGCCGCACCGTGAGCGCCGCCGAGGCACGCCCGGGCGACCTCGCTTACTACCAGAACGGCGGCGTGGGCATGGCTCACATCGCGGTCTACGTCGGCAACGGCATGGCAGTGCACGGCGGCTGGAACGGCGGCACCACCGCGCTGTACAGCGTCAACGTCGGCTCCGGCCCGGTCTTCATCCGCGTCGGCGCCTAAGCACGAACCCCAGCATTCCGAAAGACCCCCGCCTGCAGGCGGGGGTCTTTTGCGTTGCCGTGCAGTGAACTTTCCGCGCCCGGGACCGCACCGGTGAAAAAATATTCGGTGATCCGGCACTTGAGTGTTTACTCTTGTGTTGTCGATCCATAGCCCGACCATGCAGAGGGCAGCCGGCCCTCGTGCCGCTGGCGGGTGCGGCCGTGAAGAGGTATGCGGATGCGCACTCTCGTTCTGAATGCTGGATATGAACCGCTGGCGGTCATCACCTTCCGCCGGGCGCTCGTCCTTGTCCTGACCGGAAAGGCCAGCGTGGTGGCCGAAGGGGACGACCCCGTGGTCGGCCCCCAGGACATTTTGGGCCGCCCGTCCGTGATCCTGCTGAACCGCTACATCCGGCCCAGGTACAACACAATGACTGCGGTGAGCCGCCGCGGCGTGCTGCGCCGGGATGCCCACCGCTGCGCGTACTGCGGCAAGGCTGCCCACACCATCGACCACATCCAGCCCAAATCGCGGGGCGGGGCCGACTCCTGGGAGAATCTGGTGGCGGCGTGCCTGCGGTGCAACAACGCCAAGAGCGACCATACGCCGGCGGAGATGGGCTGGAAGATCGGTTTTGTTCCGGGCCCGCCAAAGGGTGCCATCTGGCAGATCAAGGAACTCGAGAAGCCGACGCCGGCCTGGGATCCGTTCCTGCTGCCTGAATCGGCTGCCTGATCTGCCCCCTTGCTGATTGATCAGCAGGTGAAGGCGCTGCCGGCGCACGTGACGGCTTGTTCGGTGGCCGCTGTCGCCGCGCTAGGCTGAAACGATGGAGTTCGATGCCATCATTCTCGCCGGGGGGCGGTCCTCACGCCTCGGCGGCGTGCCCAAATCCGGGCTGGTCTACGACGGCGCCACCCTCCTGGAGCGGTCACTGCGGGCCGCCGGCGCGGCGGGGCGCACCGTCGTCGTGGGCCCCGACCCCGGGGGCCTGCCCGGCGGCGTCCTGACCTGCCGGGAAGAGCCGCCCTTCGCGGGTCCGGCCGCAGCCATCGCGGCGGGGCTGGCCGCCCTGGCCGCCGATCACGCGAGCCGGCACGCAGTAGCCGCGCCCTATACCCTCGTCCTGGCGTGTGACATGCCCCGGTCGGAAGGCGCGGTCCATGCCCTGGCCGAGGCGCTGGCCGCGTCCGGTGCAGGCACGCCGGAAAGGGACGCGGCCGACGGCGTCATGGCCGTCTCGGCCGACGGCCGGAAACAGCCGCTCGCGGGCTTTTATGGCACGGCCGTGCTACATCGTTCTGTCGCGGACGCCGCGTCCCGGGACCGGCTGGAAAACGCGTCGGTGTTCGCCCTTCTTGCTAGGCTGGACGTGCGGGAAGTTCGCGTTCCCCCGGGTTCCACGGATGACGTCGACACCTGGGATGACGCGTCCGCACTGGGGGTATCCGGCAGGATTCCCGACGGCGGTCCGGGCTCCGGCCCGGCTCTGCACAGCTGAACTCGACCATGGAGGCAAACGGTGAAAAGCCAGGACGAAACACTGGAAGACTGGTGCCGTGCCCTGCTCCAGGCCCTGGAGCTGGACGACGTTGAGATTGACGTGAATGAGGTCCTCGCCCTGGCCGGCGTGGCCGCCCATTCCGTGGTGCGCCCGGCGGCACCGCTGACCACATTCATTGCCGGCTTTGCGGCCGGCCTGGCCTCAGGCTCCGGGCAGGCCACGGACTCCGTGTCCATGGAGTCCGCGATGGCCGTGGCCCGCCGGCTCGCCAAGGACTACGCAGCCGCCGAAACTTCCGGGGCATGACGGCTGCGGCCCCGGACGGCAACGGCCCCACCACCGCCGCAGGTGGAGATGGCGGCAGAGATGGCGGTGAAGATGGCGTCAACGATACCGGCGGAAATGGCGTCGGAACTGGCGGTGGAGAGGCTCCCGTAGACGGCCCTGGTGGCCCTCACATCGCGGCGCACCAGGATGCAGCGGGCGAAGACACTGCGGACCAGGATGCAGCGGACGAGGAGGCAGGGGACCAGGGCGCCGCGGACCAGGACGCCGCGGACCAGGACGCCGCGGACCAGGACGCCGCGGACGAGGACACTGCCGCGGAGCCGCACAGGCACCTGGCCCACACGTGGCAGGAGGCCCGGCAACTCGCGTTCGAGTGCGCCGTTCCCATCCCGGCCGCCCCTGTTCCGCTGCGGCAGGCGCTCGGCCGGACGCTCGCGGCGGACGTCGTTGCCCGGCAGGACATGCCCCATTACGCTTCCTCTGCCATGGACGGCTGGGCCGTCAACGGCAGCGGCCCCTGGATCCTGGCCGAACCCGGCCAGCGTCTGGCACCACATCAGGCCAGCCCGATTGCCACCGGCGGCCTCATCCCGCCCGGGGCCAAGGCCGTGTTGCGCAGCGAAAGCGGCATCATCGACGTCGACGAGGACGGCCTGCCCGTCCTGAAGCTGGGCGGCACCGCGAAGCCGGGAGACCCGCGCAACGGCGACCACATCAGGAAGGCCGGGGAGGAAGCCGCCGCCGGGGACGTACTGATCAAGCGCGGCACGGTCCTGAACCCGGCCCATCTGGCCCTCGCCGCGCTGGCCGGAAGTGACACCCTTCCCGTGCTCGGCAAGGCCGTGGTCCGCCTCGTTTTCACTGGCTCCGAGGTCGTGACGAGCGGGATACCGGCACCCGGGCAGGTCCGCGACACCTTCGGACCCCAACTGGCCGCCGTGGTGGGAATGCTCGGCGGGATCTGTACCGAAGAAGTGAAAGTCGGCGACACCTACGCCGAGTGGCTCGCCGCCCTCGAGGACACCGATCCTGCCGGTGAAAACCTGCCTGCCGACGTCGTGGTCACCACCGGCGGCACGGGGCGCTCCGGGACAGACCACCTCAGGCGCTCGGTCGCCGAGCTCGGCGGCCGCCTGCTGATCGACGGAATCGCCATGCGCCCGGGCCACCCCGCCGTGCTGGCCGAGCTGCCGGACGGCCGTTACATCCTCGGCCTGCCAGGAAACCCGCTAGCGGCCATGATGGCGCTGTCCACGATCGGTGCCCCACTCCTGGCGGCACTCGGGCACAGCGCGATCCCCCCGCTCAGCGAGGTGCCCTGCGGCTCGACAATTGACGCCGACCCGGGCCGGACCCGGCTCATGCCCTTCCGGCTGCTCTATGGCATGGCATCGCCGGCGCAGCACACCGGCCCGGGAATGATGCGGGGGCTGGCCGCCGCCGACGGTGTGCTGGTGGTCCCGCCCCATGGCGTGCAGCTGGGGGAACTGGTCCCCGCCTTCGCCCTCCCGTGGGGTGCGCCGTTGCCTGACGCGTCGGCAGCGGCCGCCGAACAGAAGCCGGCGGCGAAGCGGACCGCCAGGAAAACCTCGGCCAGTGACGGGCCGGTGGACTGGAGTGCCCTTTTGGGCTGAGTCCTGGCCCGCTGCGCCGGCGCGGAGACAAGGCACGCCGCCAGGATCAGGCACTTACAATGATGGAACCAGCCAAAGATTCAAACAGCCGCTAGCTTCAAACAGCGGCACACTATGTTGCTTAGGAGCACCGGATGGGCCGTGTGACACAGCGCCGCAAGGTGCACAAGATCGTCCTGGACGGGTCCCCGCAGGCCCTCGAATTCCCGGTCCGGCACCGAGAGGACGTCCTTGCCGTCGAGGAACCGCTGGAAATCCGGCTCGGCAACATGTCATTCTCCGTCACCATGCGAACGCCGGGCAATGACTTCGACCTCGTCGCAGGCTTCCTCGTCTCGGAGGGGATCATCTGGGCTCCCGAACAGCTGGTCTCGCTCAGGTTCTGCGCCGGCGAAGACGCCGACGGCATGCAGACGTTCAACGTGGTGGAGGCGCAGCTCAGGCCCGACGTCGTACGACCCGATACCGGACGCAACGTCTTCACCTCCAGTTCCTGCGGCATCTGCGGCACTGACTCGATCGATGCCGTACGGAAGTCCTCGCACTACAGCCCGGCACACGATCCGCTGACCGTCCCCGTCGAAACGCTCGCGGCCCTCCCGGACGCCCTGCGGTCCGCCCAGGAGGTCTTCGAAGTCACCGGCGGCGTGCACGCCGCCGGGCTCTTCAGGATCTCCGACGACGGCTCGGCCGAATTGCTGTGCCTGCGCGAAGACGTGGGCCGGCACAACGCGGTGGACAAGGTGGTGGGCTGGGCGCTCCGCGAAGGCCTGCTCCCGCTCCGGGGCACCGTACTGCAGGTGTCCGGCCGTGCATCGTTCGAGCTCGTCCAAAAGGCTGCCCTCGCCGGCATCCCGGTCCTCGCCGCTGTCAGTGCCCCCTCCAGCCTGGCCGTCGAGCTCGCCGAGGCCAGCGGGATGACACTGGCCGGGTTCAGCCGCGGGACCAGCCTGAACGTGTACGCGGGCCAGCAACGCGTAGCCGTTCCGGCGCCCGCGGCCGGCTAGGGGCAACAGTTGGCCAACGGGTTCTCCGCGGCGTAAGTTTTATCCATCGATTGGAGTCGATCGGACCCCCCAGCGCTGAAGAGGATCACATTGCACGACGACCGCCGTCTTACGGAAGTCCGGCTGGACCGCTTTCTGCGTGACCGGATCGGGCCGGCCGTCTACCCGCGCAGCGTGCCGCTGACGCTAAGCAACTGGGACGCGCCGGACGAACCCGTGCCAGTGCTCGAGGCCCTGCGGCAGGAGTTCACGCCCCAGGAACACGGCGTGGCCTGGGGCCGGCCCTGGAGCACCAAGTGGCTCCGGCTCCGGGGTGAGGTGCCGGACGCCTGGGGAACCGCGGCCGGAACCTCCGTGGAAGTCCTCGTGGACCTCGGCTTCAGCGGCGACCTCCCGGGATTCCAGTGCGAAGGCATTGCCTGGCGGTCCGACGGGACCATCATCAAGGCGATCTCGCCGCGGAACCAGTACATCCCGCTCAAGCTCCTGGGCAGTGGCATGGCCGTTGACTTCTACGTCGAAGCCGCGGCCAATCCCGACTTGTCCCAGAACTGGACTTTCGCCGCCACCCCCTACGGCGACAAGGCGACGTCGGGCAGCGAGCCGAAGTACCGCCTCGGCAGGATCGCCATCGCCGAACGCAACCAGACCGTCTGGGAACTGCAGCAGGACATCCTCACGCTCAGCGGGCTGATGCACGAACTGCCCATGGACCTGCCCCGCCGCCACGACATCCTGCGGTCGCTCGAACGCATGCTGGACATCATGGACCCCGACGACGTTGCCGGGACCGCGGAGGCCGGACGGGCCGCCTTGGCCGGAGCCCTGTCCCGGCCGGCCTATGCCTCGGCGCACCAGCTCGTGGCCACGGGCCACGCCCACATCGATTCGGCCTGGTTGTGGCCGGTCCGGGAAACCATCCGCAAGTGCGCCCGGACGTTCTCCAACGTCGTCGCCCTGATGGACGAGAATCCCGATTTCATCTTTTCGTGCTCCTCCGCCCAGCAGCTCGCGTGGATGAAGGAGTACTATCCGGAGCTCTTCGGGCGCATCCGGGACAAGGTCCGCGCCGGCCAGTTCGTTCCCGTCGGTGGGATGTGGGTCGAATCCGACTCCAACATGCCCGGCGGCGAGGCCATGGCACGGCAGTTCCTCGAGGGTAAAAGCTTCTTCCTGGCCGAATTCGGGGTCGATTGCCAGGAGGCGTGGCTGCCGGACACCTTCGGGTATTCCGCCGCCCTGCCGCAGATCATCAAGGCCGCAGGCAGCCGCTGGTTCCTGACCCAGAAGATCTCCTGGAACCAGGTCAACAGGATGCCTCACCACACCTTCAACTGGGAAGGAATCGACGGCACCCGCATCTTCACCCATTTCCCACCGGTGGACAGCTACAACTCCGACCTCAGTGCCCGGGACCTGGCGCACGCAGAACGGAACTACCGGGACCACGGACGCGGAGGCACGTCGCTGGTTCCGTTCGGGTACGGCGACGGCGGCGGGGGCCCAACCCGCGAGATGCTGGCCGCAGCGCAGCGAACGGCGGATCTGGAAGGATCCCCGAAGGTGCGGGTCGGCTCGGCGGCCAGCTTCTTCAGCCAGGCCCAGGCCGAGTATGAGCCCCTTCCGGTCTGGGTGGGGGAGATGTACCTGGAACTGCACCGCGGCACCTACACCAGCCAGGCCAAGACCAAGCTGGGGAACAGGCGCAGCGAGCACCTCCTCCGGGAAGCCGAGCTCTGGAGTGCCACCGCGGCTGTGCGGACCGGGCACCGCTACCCGGCTGCGGAGCTCAAGCGCCTCTGGCGGCTGGTCCTGCTGCAGCAGTTTCACGACATCCTGCCGGGAAGTTCCATCGCCTGGGTCCACCAGGACGCCGAACGGAACTACGCCGCCGTCGAACGGGGACTGGAAGCGATCATCACGAACGCCGCGGCGGCGGCCCTCGGCACCGGCAGCCGGAAATTCCTGCTCAACGCCGCCCCGCACGAGCGCCTGGGCGTGCCGGCCCTGGCGGCTGCTGAACCGGTCCGGCCCGGGCAGCCGGTAGAGGTCACTGAGGACGGCGGCGGCTACATCCTGGACAATGGCATCATCCGTGCCGTGGTGGATGCCCGCGGACTGCTGGTCTCCCTCACGGACCGGGCCACCGGACGCGAGGCGATTGCTCCCGGCGAGGTGGGAAACCTCCTGGAGCTGCACCGGGACACGCCCAATGAATGGGACGCGTGGGACATCGACGCCTTCTACCGCAGGAACGTCGTCCGTCTGGAACAGGCGCTTTCGGTGGCACTGGAGCGCGACCCCCGGGGCGAAAACCCGGACGCCGTCGTGGTGGTGGAGCGGATGGCCGGGTCCTCCGCGGTGACCCAACGGATTACACTAGCGCCGGGTGCAGACTCGCTCGCGATCACTACGGCCGTGGACTGGCAGGAGAGCGAAAAGCTGCTCAAGCTGGGCTTTGCATTGGATGTCAGGGCCGACCGGTCGGCGGCGGAGACGCAGTTCGGGCACGTGTTCCGCCCGACCCATGTCAACACGTCCTGGGAGGCCGCGAAATTCGAAATCTGCGCCCACCGCTGGATCCACGTCGCCGAGCCGGGCTATGGGGTGGCGATCTCCAACGCTTCCAGCTATGGCCACGACGTCACCCGCAATGTCCGGGAGGGCGACGGCGGCACCACCACCACAGTGCGGCTCTCGCTCCTGCGGGCACCGAAGTTTCCGGATCCCGGCGCGGACCAGGGCAGGCACGAGCTGCACGTCACGGTCCGTCCGGGCGCCACGATCGCCGACGCCGTCGAAGAGGGCTACCGCACCAACCTGGCGCCGCGGATGGTGCACGGGGCGCACGGGGTGGAACCGCTGGTCACGGTGGTCAATCAGGCCCTCGTCATTGAAGCGGTCAAACTCGCTGAAGACGGTTCCGGGGATGTGATTGTCCGGCTCTACGAAGCACTGGGGGAGCGGTCCACCGGCGCGGTGAAGGCCAATTTCCCGGTCCGCGGGCTGCACGCCGTGGATCTGTTGGAACGGCCCGTCGATGCCCCGGGAGTGACGGCGGGCGGCAATTCCGCCGAGCTGACGTTGCGGCCCTTCCAGCTGGTCACGCTGAGGTTTGTGCGCTGACAGGCAGGGCCGCCTGACGCCGCCTTTCCCGCAGGGGAATCCGGCCGGCAGTGTCGGGGAATCCGAATACTGTCGGGAACAACCGGAAAACCCCTTAAACAGGCTGAGTGGGAGCGGTCCTACCGGACCGCTACCACTCATCCCCCCAATGGCGCTTGGACGGCTGCCTCTGCTTCGCACGGCTGACTTCCGTACACGAAGCGATTGCCGCATTCACACATTCATGATTCTCTCACGGTCTAATGATTTTGTGAATGCCTACTTTTGGTTCTTGCGAAATGTTGCGCGAGCGTTATGAGATTCTTTGGCGGCGAGCCCGGAAGCCCAGAACAGTCCCAGGCCCAGGACATAGCCCAGGACGGCCAAATAGTTGACCGTCTGCTGAGCGAGGGTCCACGCTTTCGGGGCGAAGGAGGCAGGTACGCTGCAGGCGGTGGCGAGGGCGCCGAGGCATGTCAGGAGGGCCGCGGCACGCACCAGCCGCGGCAGCTGGCTCCTGGTGGTGGCCACCAATGCCGGCAGCAGGGCGAGGGAGACGAAAGCAGGATAGGTGCGGCCGGCCGCGGCGTAGAACGGCGCCAGGGCGGCATTGCGTCCCCCGTTGTCCGCGATGTCCAGCATGCCGGCCGAGGACCCGCGGGTGTCCATGAAGAAGAAGGTCACCGCCACGACGACGGCGCTGAGGGCCAGGGCCCAGCGCCCTGCCGGCCCAGCGATGAGGCGGTAGCCGGGCTCGTCTGCCAGGCCCCGCGCCACGCGCAGACCGACCAGCAGGACCGCGGCGAATACGAGGAAGCGCAAGATCAGGTGGGCGAGGTTCCATCCCCCCAGCGCCCCATCGATCGCCTCATAGGGGCCGGGCACCGAGAGCAGGCTGCACAGGGTCGCGAGCACCAGGATCCAGAAGACGGTCCTGTTCCGCCCCTGGACCGCATCCGGAACGCGGAGGAGGAGCACCACGGTGCAGATGATCAGCGTGCCCCACTGGAGGGTTGCAATCATTCCCGGTTCTCCCACATCGCTTGCCTGCTCAGCCCCAAAGTGGTCAGATCATGCCAGCATGCTTCTTCGGCGCACGCTTCGCAAGCGTCTTAGCCAGCCAGATCATGCACAGTCCCAGGACCAGGCACAGGACCGCCGAGTAGTTGATGACGAACCGCATGAACCCGAGGGGCGGAGGGATGACCGGGGAGAGCAGGCTGAGGCAGATGGCCACGGTGCCCACGGCCAGCAACCCGGCGCTGGACCGGACAAGGGCCGGAAGTCCGCTGCGCAGGGTCCGCAGCATCGCCGGAAACAGGGCCGCGGTGATGAACGCGGGGTACAGGCGCCCGGCGGCCCCGTAATACTCCACCAGGGCGGCATTGCGGCCGTCCTTGGCGAACACGGCGACCAAACCCGCCGAGGAGCCGGCGGTATCCATCATGAGGAAGACCACCACCACCACAGCCGAGGCGGCAGCGGCTACTGCGATGCCGATGGGGCCGGTGATGAGCCGCAGGGCGTCGCACGCGCTGAAGCCCCGGGCCATCCGGAGACCAAGGAAGAAGATGACGGCGAAAATGACGAAGCGCAGCAGCAGGTTGGCGACGTTCATGCCTCCCAGGGCTTGGTCCACGGCCAGATACGGGGCATCGATGCTGAGCAGGATCGCCAGGGTCATCAGCGCAAGGATCCAGAACAGGGACCGGTTTTCACCCCGCAGGACACTGGGCACGCGGACGAGCGTGGCGACGCAGCACACTGCCAGTGTGGTCCACTGCAGGATCGCGATCATCCGAGGTTCTCCCAAATCGTTTGTGTTTGTGCCTGCTCCTGCTCATGGCGCCGCAGCGATTTTCCGAGCGCCTGAAGACGTTCCCCGGCCAGGGCGCTAAGGTCGCCGTCGGAAAGAGCGTCCAACGCGGCTTGCTTCGCTCCGGCCGTCCAGCCGGCCTCAGCCTCAGTTATCAGGCCCGTGGCGACGAGCCCGCCCGTGAAGCCTACGCCCGCCGCGCGGGCCGTCGCGACCGCAAGCTCGGGGGACAGCCGGTTTGCCGTGAGCTGCGCGGAGTAATTTTGCGGTGCCACCCCGGTGGCGGCCGAAACCCGGTGGCGCAATTCACCATCGTCAATCGCATCCACCCAGTTCCGGACCGACGTGGCGTGCGGTGCGGGGCTCAGAGCCGGGGTCATTGAGCTGCCCTGGTCACCGTAGCCGCCGTAGGCCGGGGAAGAACGCGAAATGACGGCGCGCAACAGGTCCATAGTGGCGACCTGGCTGACGAGTTCGGCCGGGGTCGGCGGCTGCGGCGGGGCGGCCAGCTCCGCATAGTGCTCGAAGGAAGCGAGTTCCGCCAGCGGACTCAAATCCAGGGCCCGGCTGATGCTGACCAGGGTGGTTTCGGCCACCTTCCCGCGGACCAACTGCTGGGCGAAGGTGGTGCGCTTGATCCCGGAGATCCGGCAGAGATCGGCTGTGCTCGCGGACGGGGCAACCCGATGAAGCCAGAGTTGGAACGCCTTTGCGGGTAGTGGCATCTAGGGCTTCCTGCGGAGTCGACGGGCAGTATGGCTACTGGCATGCGGTGGGGCAGCGGCGATTGAGGCGGGGGGTGGCGGCGGTGTGGCGGTGTTGGCTGGGATTTTGCGTGAGGTCCTAATTCAACTATGCTAAATGGTCGAACCCGCTGGTCCGTACACCCCCCAAGTCCGGACCGGCGGGTTCTTCTATGCCCGGCCGGTTTTCTGTCCCGTCCGGACCCGCAGTTTCTCCCAGACGGGAGGCCCGTTTTGGGCCGCAGTGAGAGGATGAAGTAATGACTGCAACCCTTGTTGCCAAGGATCTTTCCGGTGGACACGATCACCGCACACTCTTCTCGAAGCTGTCCCTGACCGTAGCCCCCGGCGACGTCGTCGGCGTCGTCGGCGCCAATGGTGCCGGCAAATCAACCCTGCTGCGGCTGCTGGCCGGCGTCGACGGTCCGCAGGAAGGCACCGTGAGCCTGGCCCCCGCCGACGCCTTTGTCGGCTGGCTGCCGCAGGAACACGAACGGATTGCCGGCGAAACGGTCGCGGGCTACATCGCCCGGCGCACCGGCTGTGCCCAGGCGACCCTGGAGATGGAATCCACCGCGGAGGCGCTGGGCTCCGGCGCTCCGGGCTCCGACGACGCCTACTCCCTGGCCTTCGACCGCTGGATGGCCTCCGGCGCCGCTGACCTGGAGGACCGCATCCCGTCCGTCTTGGCGGACCTTGGCCTCGATGTGGGCCCCGACGCCGGAATGACTGGCCTGTCCGGTGGCCAGGCGGCCCGCGTGGCGCTCGCCGCCCTGCTGCTGAGCCGGTTCGACATCGTGCTCCTGGACGAACCCACCAACGACCTGGACCTCAACGGCCTGGCCAAGCTCGAGGCCTTCGTGCAGGGCCTGCGCGGCGGCGCCGTCCTGGTCTCGCATGACCGCGAGTTCCTGGCGCGCTGCGTCACCACGATCGTGGAACTGGATCTGGCCCAGAACTCGGTGGCGGTATACGACGGCGGCTACGAGGCCTACCTGGAGGAACGCGCCGTTGCCCGCCGGCACGCCCGGGAACGCTTCGAGGAGTACGCGAACACCAAGGCGGACCTCGTCTCCCGGGCCCGCACCCAGCGCGAATGGAGCTCCCAGGGCGTCCGCAACGCCATGAAGAAGAACCCGGACAACGACAAGATCCGCCGGGCGGCCAGCACCGAGTCCTCCGAGAAGCAGGGCCAGAAGGTCCGGCAGATGGAGTCCCGCATCGCCCGGCTCGAAGAAGTGGAAGAGCCGCGCAAGGAATGGCAGCTGCAGTTCAGCATCGGGGCGGCACCCCGCTCCAGCGCCGTCGTGGCCACCTTGCGCGACGCCGTCGCGGTGCAGGGCGACTTCACTCTCGGCCCGGTGAACCTGCAGCTGAATGCGGGGGAGCGGATCGGGATCACGGGTCCCAACGGCGCCGGCAAATCCACCCTGCTCCGGCTCCTGCTCGGCGTCCAGCAGCCCGACTCCGGTGACGCGTCCATGGGCGCGTCCGTGGCCGTCGGCGAGATCGACCAGGCGCGCGGGCTCTTGGCCGGCGGACTGTTGCTCGCAGATGCCGTTGAGGCCGTCCTGACAGAGCAGACCCCGGCCGAGGTGCGCACCCTGTTGGCCAAATTCGGCCTCAAAGCCGATCACACCAACCGGGCCGTGGACTCCCTCTCCCCGGGGGAACGGACCCGGGCAGCCCTGGCGCTGCTGCAGGCCCGCGGCGTGAACCTGCTCGTTCTGGACGAACCCACCAACCACCTTGACCTGCCCGCCATCGAACAGCTCGAGGAAGCCCTCGACAGCTATGACGGCGCGCTGCTGCTGGTCACCCACGACCGCCGGCTGCTGGAAAACGTCCGCCTGGACGTGCGCTGGAACGTCGAAAACGGCGTCGTCACCGAACTGCACGCCGATGCCCCGAAAGGCAACACCAAATGAGCATGGACCGGGTCGCCTGGAGCTCCCTCTACAACATCACCCGCGCCTCCAGCGGGTCCAAGCCGTTCTCGAAGGAGACCCTGAAGCGCGTCTTCAGTTTTGCCCGCCCCCACCGCGGCAAACTGATCGCCTTCGTCCTGCTGTCCATCGTGATGGCCTTCCTGGCCGTCGCCACCCCGGTCCTCGCCGGGCAGGTGGTCGACGCGATCATCGCCCACGCGGAGGCCTCCACGGTGATCTGGCTCGCCGTCCTGATCGCCGTCGTCGCGATCGCCGAGGCCGGAATCGGCTTGGTGACGCGCTGGATGTCCTCCACGATCGGCGAGGGCGTGATCGTGGACCTGCGCACGAAGGTCTTCGACCACGTCCAAAAGATGCCGATCGCGTTCTTCACCCGGACCCGGACCGGGGCCCTGGTCAGCCGGCTGAACAACGATGTCATTGGCGCGCAGTCAGCCTTCGCCGGCACGCTCTCCGGCGTGGTCAGCAACGTCGTGGCCCTGGCGCTGACCCTCGCGGTGATGCTGAACAAATCGTGGCTTGTGACCGTGCTCGCCATGATCCTGCTGCCGATCTTCTTGATCCCGGCCCGCCGGATGGGCTCCAAGCTGGCCGATCTGCGGCGCGAAGCCGCCGAACACAACGCCACCATGGGCACCCAGATGACCGAGCGCTTCTCCGCGCCCGGCGCCACGCTGGTCAAGCTCTTCGGCCGCCCCGACGAGGAATCCCGCGAGTTCGCCCTCCGGGCCGGCCGCGTCCGGGACATCGGCGTCCGCACCGCCATGCTGCAGTTCACCTTCGTCACGGCGCTGACACTGGTCTCGGCCTTGGCACTGGCACTGGTCTACGGCCTGGGCGGCTGGCTCGCGCTCGCCGGGCAGTTGAACGCGGGCGACGTCGTCGTGCTGGCACTGCTGCTCACCCGCCTGTACGCGCCGCTCACGGCACTTTCAAACGCACGGGTCGAGATCATGAGCGCCCTGGTCAGCTTCGAACGCGTCTTCGAGATCCTGGACCTCAAGCCGCTCATCCAGCAGAAGCCGGACGCGGTGGCCTCCCCGCCAGGTCCGCTCTCGGTGGAGTTCGACAACGTCCGCTTCGCCTACCCCTCGGCGGACAAAGTCTCGCTGGCCTCCCTGGAGGACGTGCTGACCCTGGACACCCGCGGCGGCGAGGAAGTGCTGCACGGCATCAACTTCCGGGTGGAGCCGGGCCAGACGGTGGCCCTCGTCGGCTCCTCCGGGGCAGGCAAGTCGACCATTGCGCAGCTCCTGTCACGCCTGTACGACGTCGACTCCGGCGCCATCCGCTTCGGCGGCACGACGCCCGGCGCGGGCGTGGACGTCCGTGACCTCACGTTCGACTCGATGCGCGCGACCCTCGGCATGGTGACGCAGGACGGTCACCTGTTCCACGAGAGCATCGCCTCCAACCTGCGCCTGGCCCGGCCGGAGGCCACCGAAGAGCAGATGTGGGATGCGTTGCGCCGCGCCCGGCTCGAAGACATGATCCGGTCCCTGCCCGATGGGCTGGACACCGTGGTGGGGGAACGCGGCTACCGGCTCTCCGGTGGCGAGCGGCAACGCCTGACGATCGCCCGCCTGCTGATCGCCCAGCCGCGGGTGGTCATCCTCGACGAAGCCACCGCCGCGCTGGATTCGACCAACGAGGCCGCCGTCCAGGAGGCGTTGGGCGCCGCGCTGGAAGGCCGTACCGCCGTCGTGATCGCCCACCGTCTCTCGACGATCCGTGCGGCGGACGCGATCCTGGTGGTGGAGGACGGCTCGATCGTGGAGCGCGGTACCCACCGGGAGCTTCTTGCCGCCGAGGGCCGCTATGCGGAGCTGTACCGGACGCAGTTCTCCGAGGCCAGTGCGGTGGCCCAGGAATCCGTGCCCGGTTACTGAGCCGCCGTTTGGAAGCCGGCGTAGGAGGCCCTGGCCGGTGGAGGTCCTAGCAGGACGGCCTGGCGGACAGGGCCGGCAGCACATGGTCCGTCAGCAGCGGGGCGAGGTCGCCGGGCATCTCGGCGGACAGGTCCAGCCAACGGATCTCGGCGATTTCCGCCGACGGCCGGGCGCTCCACACCCCGGGCGCCGTGAAGACCGTGGCCTCGATCTGGGTGGCCGCCTCGTTGGCGGCATCCGCCAGCCAGCAACCCAGCAGGTCCAGGCGGTCCGGGGCCAGCACGATCCCCACTTCCTCCTCGAGCTCGCGCGCCGCTGCCTGGGCCGCTGTTTCGCCGGCCTCGGGTTTGCCGCCCGGGTGCATGAACTTGTCCGTGCCGCGTTTGCGGACGGTCAGGAGGCGTCCGGAGCGATCGAAAACGCAGACAGCGGAGACGACGATGCGCGGGTTCACCCGGCGCGCCCTGAATCCGGCGCGGCATCCGGGGTTGCATCCGGCGTCACGCGTGGCTTTGTCTCCGGATCCGGGTCTGTTCCTGCACTTGGTCTTGCTCCTAGTTTTGCCTCTGGTCTTGCGTCTGGTTTTGCTTTCAGCCGTCGCAGGACGGACTCCAGCAGCTGGTCCTTGGCCGGCCCGGTGACGTCCCAGCGGTAGCCGCATTGGTCCGGACCGCGGAAGGTGTATGTCACGCGGTACGTGTCCGGGTCGCACCAGTGCTCGTCCTGATTGGTTTGCCCGGCGAAGCCCATGCGGTGGAAGGGGCGGCCATCCGGGAAGTACACGTCCAGGACATCGGGGGTGTCCGCCGGCCGCAACAGATATTCCCGGCTCGCCGGGCCGGAGAACGGCGCGCCGCCCGAGGGTGCCCAGCGCACGGTGCCTTCTTCACGCCACCACAGGCCGCCGTCGTCGTCGGCAGTGAAGCGTACGACGCCGGTGAAGGTTCCGCTGGTGCCGGTGCTGCGGTCCAGCAGGGTGCGGTCGACGGACCAGGAGCCGCGCAGGTAGGCGCGGAGGTCAAAGCCCGGACCCGTGTCCGGGGTTTCGTCCGGGGCAGGAATGTTCAAGTGCCCTCGATTGGAATCGAACCAACGACACCGGCTTTAGGAGAGCCGTGCTCTATCCACTGAGCTACGAGGGCGGGTATCCGCGGGCGGCCGGGGCCGGTCCGGTCGGACACGGATATAAGCATACAAGGTGAGCGCGCGTACTACGCTCTTGGCATGACTGCAGGAACCACCGAGCTTTCCGCCGGAGCCCTCTACTACCCCGATGTGGCCGCGACCAGGTTTTACGTCGGGGCCCTGGCGAAGCTGAGCGTGCTGCAGTATTTCGTGGCCGAGTCGGCTGTGATCGGTGCCTGGGCGGGAGCGGAGCCATACAGCCGCCGCACGGGCTACATCAGCGACCTCGGCGCCGTGGCGTGCGGAGAGTTCTCCGGCCGGGACGTCTGCTCGCCGGCGCACCTGCTGATGAACGCGTCATTTGTGGTCCAAGGCCTTGGCATGGTGGTCGGCGCGTTGCTGCTCGGCTCGGCGCTCCTGTGCTGTGCCGCGCGGACCGCAGTGCCAGTTGGGCGCGGCCGGGTATCGGGGCAGGCGCACGGCCGCGTGCGCTGGGGCGCAGGGGTGGTGGCAGCGGCCGCCGCGCGGCTGCTGACCGGCGCCGCCGGGGCAGGAACGGTCATCGTGGGGCTGGTGCCCGAGGACACGGGATCGGCCTGGCACCTGGCCGGCGCCCTGATGTACTTCGCCGCCGGCGCCCTGGCGCTCCTGATTCTCGGTTGGCTTTGGCTCCGGCAGACGCCGCTCGGGTGGTTCATACTGGGCTGCGGGGCCGTGTCCCTGGCGGCGCTCACTGTGGGCGGGCTGACGGGCATGCACGTGCCGGAACCCGGTGCCCTGGAACGGCTCATGGGCTATCCCATCACCGTCGGCGTCGCCGCGGCCGGCCTTGTCATCGCCCAGCGGGTCCAACACGAACGCACGGCGCGCAAGCTCGCCCGGGCCCAGGCCCGCTGAGGCAGGCTTCAGGGTGCCAGATGACCGGCAGGGGTCTGACCTTGCATTATCATGAGGGCACCCACCGGAACATCCCGGTGCGGGCGTGTGGGTTTTTCCATCAACGCGCCAGTATGCAGACTTTGCAGTCATATGGGGACGAATGTTAAATCAGCGAATCTTGCCGCTCTTCGGTGCGGACAGCGTGACCACCGAACAAAAGGTTGCGTTCCGGCCCCGTCAGTGGGGGCCCGAAGTTCGTCCCGGGGCGCTGTCGATTGTTCGTCTGAGACTGTTCATGTGCAAAATGGTCACTGTTCGGCTAGGAATTCTCACCTCGCTGACCGGTCCGACCAGCCACGTTATTTCCACCGTTCTGAGAGCGCACGCCGACCACCCGAACGCAGTTCGCGGGCGTCGGGTTGGGGCGATTTCCTATCTAGTCGTCGTAATATTCCTGACGCTTTCGACCCTAATGTATGTGGTCCGCCAAGGAGCCCTACGCGGTCTCCGCGACCATTTCAGCCCCAACAGCGCCATCAACTCCGCGGTGGATGTCTTCCTCGGGGTGGTTAACTGGCTGTATGTCAGTCCCAGGCCCAAGAAAGTGAAGGAGAGTCCCGTGATTGCCAAGACAGCCGAGGAAGTCGACTGGGAAACGATTCTCTATCACGGCGACCGACGGCTGAACCGTGACCTCCGGGGCTCCGCGGACCGCCGCCGTCGAATTGCGGTCCGATGACGCTCGAGGCCCTGGCCGGGCCCGAGGGGCGGCTGCCGGAGGGCCTGCCGGACACGGCAGCGGCCGCGGCCGGCGTCGTTCTGGGGGCGTCGGCGGTCACCGCGGCCCGGGCGGCCGACGGTGCGCTCGCCGACGGCGGTGCCGCCCGGAGCATCGGGGTGCGGATGATCGACGGCGGAATCATCGAGGTCCTGTTGCCCGCCAACCAGGAGATCGAGGGTCCGGAGGCGCGCATCGCCGGGGACATCGTCCGCACGCTCGCCGCGGGACGGCGGATGCCGGTGCTCCTGGTGATCACCGGCGTCGTCGGTGTCAGCATGGAGGCCCGCCGGGTCTACAGCGGTTCCATAGCGGCGACAGCGTTCGCCCTGGTGGGCGAGAGCCCGGTGGACAGGGTCATTGCCCACTACCTCCTGCGGTCCCGCAGCGAGACGATCCCGGCCCAGTTCTTCACCTCCGAATCCGCGGCCGTTGAGTGGCTAAGGCAGTACACCCGTGAAGAATGAAGCACCGGACCCCAGGCTGCACGCCCTCGTGGAAGGCATCGTGCGGATCGCCGGCGGCGATCTGAGCACCCGGATCCCGCATTCGGGAGCCCGCGACGACGTCGCCGCCGTCATCGCCGGCATCAACCTGATGGCCGATGACCTGCAGACCATCTACCAGGAGCTGGAAGAGCGGGTCGAAAGCCGCACGGCCATGCTGCGCGAGGCGCAGGTGGAGCTCGAACGCATGGCGCTGACCGACCCACTGACCCAACTCGCCAACCGGACGGCACTGAACTCGGTCCTGAGCCATGCCCTGGCGGAGTCCTCACGCGGCGAAATGCCGCCGGCCCTCCTGATTCTGGATCTTGATTCCTTCAAGGGCATTAACGACACCCTGGGGCACAGCGCCGGCGACGACGTCCTGCGGGCCATCGCACGCCGGCTCCAGGACGCCGTCCGCGAGACTGACACCGTGGCGCGCCTTGGCGGCGACGAATTCGCCGTCATGCTGCCGAAGTCCAATCTGGTCCGGGCACGCAGGGTAGCGAATAGGATCCTCAAGGCACTCAGTGAGAGCCTCGACGTCGGGGACCTGAAAGTCACCTGCGGAACGAGCATCGGCCTGCGGATCGCGGAACCAGGCCAGTCCGTCGATGACCTGGTCATGGAGGCCGACACAGCCATGTACGCGGCCAAGGCGCAGCAGCACAGCAGCATCAAAGTCTTCGAGCCGGCCCTGCTGTACGCACGCCGGCTGCAGAGCGTCATGATTACGGAAATGCGCGAAGCCATCCGGCAGGACCAGCTGACCCTGCACTACCAGCCGGTGGTGGACCTCGCGACCGGCAGGATCGAGGGTGTGGAGGCGCTGGTCCGGTGGAACCACCCGGAGCGCGGTCTGCTCATGCCGGACCAGTTCATTCCCCTGGCCGAGGAAACCGGCATGATCGTGGACCTGGGCCACTGGGTGCTGCGCAATGCAGTGCGCCAATTGCGCAAATGGCAGCAGGACTTGCAGGTGGACAGCACCTTTAACGTCCGGGTCAACATTTCCACCACCGAACTCCAAAACCTCGAGCTGATCGAACATGTGCGGGACATCCTCAGGGAGACCGGCGTGGATGCATCAAACCTGATCGTGGAACTGACCGAGTCCATGGCGGTCAACGGCGGCGACGTCGACCAGTATTCGCTCAACGGCCTTCGCCGGCTCGGCGTGCAACTCGAGATCGATGACTTCGGGACCGGCTATTCCTCCATCAGCTACCTGCGCAAGCTGCCGGTGAACGTGGTCAAGATCGACCGAAGCCTGATCAGCGGCCTCGGCGACGACGAGCAACAGCGGGACTTCGTAGCCGCGGTGCTGCACCTCATCCACGCCTGCGGGCTGAAGGCGCTGGCCGAGGGGATCGAGACGGCGGAACAGGCGGAAGTCCTGCGCGAGATGGGCTGCGGCAGCGGGCAGGGCTACTACTTTGGCCGGCCCGCGCCGGCGGGCGAGATCGTGGCGTTGTTTGCGGGGGGTGGAAAGCTCTTGTAGCTCCGCGTTGATGGTTGTTGGGGCGGGGCTGGTTGGTGCTGTGCTTTCGTCTCCATGTCGCCGTGATGCGGTCTAGATGGTGTCCCTTAAATGAAAAGCGGCGGGCCCGGACTCGATGTCCGATGCCCGCCGCAGCCGTTCCGTTTCCGATTAGTTCTTCGGAGTGGAGTTCGGCCACCAGCCGACCGCTACAACGGAGCCCTGGCTCGAACCGCTGGAGGCAGACACTGCTGCTGAGGCGGACAGGCCGGCGCCGGCCAGCGCGCCGGCGACGAGGAGCGTTGCAAGGATTTTCTTCATTTGGACTCCTGATACGTAAGAGGCTGATGTGACTCATGTGATGCAGGTTTAGTATAGGGTAGATCGACACGCCACAAGGTAACAATTTATAAAGAATTGTCGCCGGATGTGATATTCACACTCGTGTGTGAATCTTGCGTGAACCCTGCGCAGGTCCTTCTTGCGTGGCTGGTTCGATTCCGCTCTCGCGGCAACGGATAATTGAGGCATGCAACGAAACTCAGTTTCACCGTCCTACGCCGCTGCAGAGTTGCAGGCTCGGGAACATCGAAGCAGCCACGACTTCGGCCGTGCGGCCAGCAGCGCCCAGGTGGCCTCGGAAATCGCGACGAACGACGGTGACCTGACGGCTGCCTGGGGCATGCGGCTCTTTCAGGCGGAGAATCTGCTTGACGCCGGCGATTTTGAGGCCTGCGCCGCGCTTGCCGCCGAACTGGTGGATGGCGCCTTCGGAGCTCCGGCTGAAGATGCCCGCGGCAAGGCAAATATCCTGCTCGCAAAAGCCAGGCAAGGCGCCGGGATGTTGGGGCAGGCGGCCGACGCAGCGCGGATGGCCGCGCGTTTATCTTCGGGGGCGGGTGACGTGGAAAATAACGTCAAAGCCCGGCAGGCCCTCATCGCTGCTCTCGCCGAAAGCGGCAGGTTGGAGGAGGCCTGGAGCGAGAGCCTGATGCTGGCCGACGACATATCCAACGAGGTCGACGACCAGCTCGTCGGCAAGGCCTACTGGGTTATCGGCAATGTTGCGTTTCTCTGCAATAAAGTGGCAGAGGGGCTTGAATATCACGAGCTCGCGGCGGAAACTTTTTCGCCGGCTCGAAATCTTGATATTTGGGCCAAATTCAACAAGGCATCCGCGGCAATGCGCCTGGCCGCCGAGGTCGCCGATGCGGACACACTCCGCTGCATCGAACGCGCTGAACTGGCCACGGACGTCATTGGCGGATCCGATGAGGACCACATTTTGCTGAAACTGAACCGCGGTCACTGGAATTTCCTGGCGGGTGACCCGCAGGCGGCCATCGCCATCCTGACCGAGATCAGCACCGTCGCGGAAAAGACGTCACCGCAGATTCTGGGCGAGGCCTCTCTGTTGCTGGGCCGGTCCCATGCTGCCGTGGGGAACGCTTCCGAGGCGCAGACGCACCTGCTGGAAGCAGCAGACCACTTTGAGAAGGCTGGCGCCCCGCAACGTGCCGAACAGGCCCGGGAGTTCCTCACGGCCACGCCCTGAGCCAGCTCTGAGTGGACATGCCCTCCGCTGGACTTGAGGGATGGAGATAATGGCAAGATGCCCACCGGCCGGGCCGAACGCTGGACATGTCCCGTGCTCGGGGCCGGGTGCGAGGGACGGCTCCAGCCGCCGCGCCCAGGAATGGACATGTCCGGTGTCCTATGCCGCGGATCGGGAAACAGCCCTGCCGCCGTGACCAGGAATGGACATGTCCCGTGTCCTAAGCCGGGAATAGAGAACTAGCCCTGCCGCGCGAATCAGGACTGGACATGTCCCGGGGTGGGGGAAGCCGCGGCAGCCTTGCGTCCGACTAACACGGCGGCGACGCCGGCCACGACGCTCAGCGCCAGAAGGACCCAGCCGGCCACGGTGAGCCCGGAGGCCAGGGCGACCTGACCGCCGTCGAGAGTGTCGGCGGACATCATTTCATCGATCACCGTGTTGCCCCACAGCCGGACCGCAGCAAAAAGCAGCGGCAGCGACCACAGCGCCCAGCGCAGGGATTTCCGGGCCACGTTGGTTCCGATCAGCAGCAGCCAGGTGAAGCCAAAGATCAGCGGGAAGAGCATCCCGGCCGTCTTGTGGACATAGTTCAGCTGGCCCCGGGCATCGGCGTCCATGGCCGCGCGCAAATGCTCCACGAAGCCCAGGTCAAAGCCGCCCACCAACGAGTCGGGCATTGCCTGGCCGCCCGACAACTGCGTGAGCTGGTTGAGGGTGAGCAGGTGCAGATACCAGAACAGGAACAGGCTGGCCACGACCCCGGCGATGACAATCAGATTGCTGTTGCTCTGCGCCTTCTGCGGTGTCCGGCTGGTGGTCGGATTGATCACCGGAGGGAGATGGTGCTTGGGGACCGCCGCGTTGGCGCCGTGCTTCTTGATCCGCTGCGCGGGTGTCTTGGCCATGGCTCCATTATCGCCCGTCCCGCACGGCCAATCGGAACGGCAGTCCGCGCCGGCTGTTCACTGCCAGCGGGCGCCGATAGTCTGGAACGCGTGACCGAACTAGGAAAACACCGGCTCGGCCGGCACAGCACCGCAGATCTCGACCCCTCACTGGATGACTACCAACTGGCCGAGGCCCTGGTCCGCGAGGCCGGCACGCTGGCGCTGTTGATGCGGCAGGCGGGTCTTGAGGGCAGACAGAAGACCTCGGTCTCGGACGTGGTCACGGCCGCCGACCACGCCGCCGAGTCCTACGTGCTGGAACAGCTTCGGCGCTGCCGGCCCGATGACGCCGTCCGGGGCGAAGAGGGCGCCTCCGTGGCGGGCAGCAGCGGCCGGACCTGGGTCATTGACCCCGTCGACGGGACCTTCAACTTCCTGCATGGATCCACGTACTGGTGCTCGGCCATTGCCCTGAAGGATTCCTCCGGTGCAGGGCTCGGCGCCATCTTCCAGCCGGAGGAGGACAAACTCTGGCTGGGCGGAACGTCCCGGGCGGCGACGCTCAACGGCGAAAAACTGGCCACCTTCCTGCCCGGCGCGTCCGGTGGCACCGGACGCGCCGACACGCCGGTCTCTGAACTCGGCGCGGCAACGTACATCCACCCGACGTGGCTTGCCGATCCGATGTGTGCCATGCCCTGGCACGCGGCAGCAACCTCGGCGGCCGCCCTTCGCATGTTCGGGTCCGGCTCCTGCGACCTCGGCCGGGTCGCGGACGGGGAGCTCGGCTGCTGGTTCCAGCACAGCTGCCCTGAGTGGGACTGGCTGCCCGGGAAGGCAATCGTCGAGGCGGCCGGCGGCGCGACCGACGTCGTGCGGGTCAACGGACTCGACTGGTTCATCGCGGGAGGCACGACGGCGGTTCGGCAGTTGCGTGCCGCGCTCAGTTCCGGCTCCGTCGGCTAGGCTTCCGCAAGCGAACGGGACCTCGCCCGAGGGCATGCTCATTCCACCGTGAAGTCTCCGCGGAGCATGCTCATTTTTCGCGGTGAGCATCGGACACAGTGGCCTCATGTCCACTGGCCGCGTGTCCATCGGCCGCGGACAGTTTGGGCGTGTCCCGCGCGGAGGGGGTCCCCTCCGCCGTTCCGGGTCTGTTGCCGGGCCAGCGGCGCGGCCTATACTTCCGGACATGGGGGAGCGAAAACAAATTCCAGACGGGCCTGACGTGCTGTCCTTGCGGGGACTGATCGGGTGCGGGCCCGCCTGCTGCGGCGGGCTGGCATGAGCGGCTACCTCGCGGAATCCGTACTCGATGAAGCCCACGGCGCTAAGCGGCTCCTCCTGGAGTCAGGTCTGGGCGCCACCCCCCAAGGACTGGTGGAAAACCCCAGTTTCTTCCACGGGTTTGCCGCGAGGCCGGACGTGGTGTCCAGCGCGGTACTCGCCGTTGCCGACGTGGCGGCGTCGAGGTACTACGACGCCGCGCTCCGGCTCAGCGATGTCATCGACCCGGTCATAACAGCAGGAGGAGACCGCCTGCGCTGTGAGTCGTTTTCCGCATGCAATGGGGTTCAGGCGCGGCTGGACTTGCTGGGCAGCGGCCTGGACGGCGGCGAGATCGGCTTCGGAACCACCAACGTCGACATCAACAGCCCGCTGCGGTCTGCGCTCGCCAACGTGCACCGCAACGAACTGCTCCACTTGGACGTCGGCCGGGACCGGCTGGTGGTCTCCACTCCCGAAGAGAGCCATGTGGAACGGAAGGTGGAGCTGCTTGACCGGTGGGTCCGTGGCTTCGCCGAGACACCCGCCATCGCTGCAGGCATGACGCATCTGGCCACCGTTTCGGGTTCCGCCATTAGTCAGTTCTTGGCCGCCTTACCGGCAGCTCGGCCCGGGCGCACGGTCTTCCTGCAGCCATTAGCCCACGGATTGCGCGAAGTGGCTACGGCAAAGCCGTCAACGGTCGCGCTGGCAGGTACCGGACGACTCGCCGCCGCCAAGCGGGTCGCCCGATTCGCCACTCGCCTGGACATCTTCCGCCACGACAACGGGGCCAGCGGCTGGGTGTTCAGGCTCCCCGGTGCCGACTTCACACTGCTGCTCTCGCCGTCGGCCGGCCGGGGTTTTTCGGGAGAAGGCGGGATCCTTGCCGCGCTCGCAGCCCCTGGCGTGAAGGAAGCAGGGACGACGGTCCTGGACTTCCTTGAATGGCAGGCGGTCATTTCGACTGAGGCGCTCCGCGCAAGGACCGGGCTCGCGACAGAGCGCGTCAGCCACGGGCTGGCCTGGTTGGGTGCGTCCGGGAAGGTGGGTTACGACTTGCTGGAAAACGCCTACTTCCACCGGGAATTGCCGCTGGACCAGGACCGCACTGTCAAGGACCACCCGCGGTTGCAAGCGGCGCGCGGCATTGTGGCCCGGGGCGGCGTATCCCGGTTGGAGGACCGCTGGGATGTCCTGGCCGGGGACGGAACATATGTGTACCGGGTCACGGTCAGGGATGGAAGCTACCAGTGCACCTGTGCTTGGTGGTATGACTTTCGCGGCTCCAGAGGTCCCTGCAAGCATGCACTCGCCGTTCAGCTCGTGCGGCTCGAAACGGCACCAGGCCACGGACTGGAAAACGGATGACGGCGCCGGAGGTCCGCGCCGACCCGCGGCTCGTGCAGGAAGTACGCCGGCTCGCCACAGCAGAAAACCGGATTGCCCTTCTCGAATACATCACAGCGCCCCCGCCTGAAGAGCTCGCCGAGGCGAAGACGTGGTTCGCCAAAGGCGGGCGGACCCTGCTGACCCAGGACCTGGACTGGCGGCTTCATGAGAGCATCAGTCCTGTCGACTCGGACTCCCGCTCAATGGTGAGGGAGATCGTCGTCGTCGCCGTCAGTGCACCTGCCGACGCCGCCAAGTTCCTGCCCTGGCGGGAGATGGCGTGGAACCGCAATGCCCAGATCCTCATGCTGTTGGATGTCCTAGTGGCAAAAGGCAACGACTGGTGCCGGCGCTTTGTGGCCGCGGCGATCAGCCGGAACGCAAAAGCGGGACAACAGAGGGCCAGTACGGTCATCCGTTATTGTCTGCCGCTGATTCTCCATTTTGGAGTTTCCACTGCCGATTTGGAGGCCTATCCGCGGCTCTGGGCGTTTTACTACCGGGAGCTCGCGGCCGGCCGGATCCACGAGGTTTGGAACGATGAGATTTCGGCGGACTTCGCGTACCCCGGGTGGTCTGGAGTGGAGTTCCGTATCGGTCCCGCCGGAAGCGCTGTGGTCTTTCCCAAGACGCAGAAATCGTTGCTGGAGTTGTTGGACCAGGACGTGACCGCAGCGAAAACACTCTTGCGTTGCTTTGAGGTACCGGACGCGCTGGGGCCCCTGGCCAGGAAGCAAACGCAGGAAAGGTGGACCGTCGGAGCCGCCCTCCGTGGCTACGTCGAAAGGGGGACCCTTAGCAGCGACCAGGTCTTCGGCAAGGTCCGCACAGCACTCGCACGGGACGACGGACTCCCGACCCAGAGAGTACTGGCCGCGGTCCTGAAATCGTGTCAGCCCAGTCCGGGGGAGGTGGCGGCCAGCATTCCGCTCCTGCTGTCCACCGTCGCCACGGCAGCCGGATTCCTGTCCGTCCGGGCTTTTGGGCTCCTGCTGCAGGCACCGCTGGACGGCGGCGCCCTCGAGAGCCTGAGCGTCGCCGTGTTCGGCAGAACAGAGAAGAAGCCGCAGGAGCTCTTGGTCCGGCACCTCAAGGTTGTTCAGGCTTCGCAGTCGTACGACGGCGGCGTACTCGCCGCATGTTGGGAGGCGGCGGCGGGATCTTCGGACCTGTTGGTGAGGACCACGGCCAAGGAGATGGCGGGAAAACCGCTGGCCTCAACTCGGGAAGAGCCGCTGTCCGCCACCTCGCTCTGGGGCACGGGGGTCCGGGAGCCTCCACAGATTCCACCGTACGTGGCTCTGGAGGTCGATTCCAAGAGGCCGCTACCTTGGTGGGGCCGACAGGACGAGCATTCCATCGGCGAAGAGCAATACGTCGACCGTTTCCTGCGGACCGTCTACGAGGTTCCTCAGTTTGTACGGGACAGGTATCGGCGAAGATATGCTCGAAACGTCGCGCAATTCCCCGAAAGCGAGGAGCCGCCGACGAGCGGGCGGCGCTGGGCGGCGCCGAGTCCGGAAGTTGTCCTGGCCATGTGGGCATCAGGGGAGCACAACCTAGCCGCTCACCGGAATCTTACCCGGGTCTTCCGGGCTTCACTGTCCCGTCCCGTCGACCGGAACGACCCTTTTTGCGCGTCGAGTCCTTTGGCCGCTGTTCACACATTTCGTCAAAGCGAGCTGGTAGTCCAGGCAGGAACCGTACCCTATTCGCTGGCCACACCGAGCTACGACAACTTCCGTGTGGCACTGGGCAAGTTGGTGGCACTGCTGCGGCTATTTGAGCGGGAAGGCTGGGCGTACGGAGAAGCCGACCTGTTCCAAGCACTCTTGCGGCTGGGGCCGTTGGATGCCCAGATGGGTGCCGATGTCCCTGAACTGCGCGTTCGGCCGCTTGACGGCCCACCCGACCCGGAGCGGCTTGCCGGGCGAATTCTCCGCGAATGGGTCAGGGGAGGAGGATTCAGGCCTCCGTCGGTGGACGCTCCGCTCACCTTGCCAGTTCCTTTGGAACGGTTTCCGTCGATTCCCCCGGAGTTGCTGTCGTCGGAGTTGTGGAATGGCAGCGGACGTGGATACCTGGGTACTTGGCTTGCCTGTGGGGCTTCGGCGGTTGTGCCTTTCTGGCCGGATCTAGGCGCCATCTGGGCGGCCCGGCGGATAGTATATGGCGATCTGGTCGCCCTGGCGGCAGGTGGCCCTGCAGGGGCGACAGCCGGCGAACTGGGGCAATTGACTCACGATTGGTTCGTTGCCATGCTCGCCAGCCCCCGTCAGGACGACCGGGGTCGCGCCGTTGAAACGGTGCTGGAACTGGCCGCGAGGCGCCAACTCTCAGCCGAACACATGGCCATTGCTGCACGGAAACGCGTCGAGGCAGGTGACCAATCGCTGGGCCGACTCGTGCGGACCCTGGCGCTGGTGGCCTATGAGGGCCATTTGGACTTTGTCTTGCCGGTGCTCACCTCCTTGGTGGGGGTGTCCTCTGAACAGCAGAGGCTTCCCGCCGGGACCCCTGAACTGCTCGCAACCTGCACGGAGTTCTGGGAATCCATTCCTGCCGAGCACCGGACAACCGCAGCCACCGCGGACTTCACATCGGCCGTCCTGAGCCTGGCAGGCGCCAAAACTGCCATGAAGACGGGGTTGGAAGCGAAGCGGCTCGCGTCGCGGATGGGGCTCGTGCTTTAGGCCTCCCTGCAGGGCTTCTTCCCGAGGAACACGGCGGCGCCGCCGGCGAGTAGCAGCACCAAAAGCACCCAGCCGGCAACGTTGGGGTCCGACGCCAAGGCCACCTGGCCGGCGTCGGGCGTTGGCGCGGGCGCCGGAGGGCATGCTCATTCCCGAATGCAGTCTCCGTGGGACATGCTCATTCCTCGCAGCCGGGACGTGATGTGTCCGTGGGACATGCTCATTCTTCGCGGCCAGGACTGGGCATAAGGGGATTATGTCCACTGGGCGCGGGCAGGGGAGGGCATGTCCCGACGGGCGGACACGGCTGTCAGCGCCACCGCCTAGACTTAGATACACCATGGATATGTTGTTTGACCCTTACGCCGACGGACCCTTCCAAGCTGCCTCCAAGGCGGCGGCAGGCACTAAATCGCGCTCCGGGTCCGGCCTGGCGGGCCTGGATTCCGGACCGGATTCCGCCCCGCACGGCGGAAGCCCGCACGGCGGCAGCGCACACGGCGACGGCCCTGACAGCGGCTGGGACCGCCCGCAGCTTCCGAACGCCGGCGAACTCCTCGAGGGGCTGAACCCCCAGCAGGAAGAAGCGGTCAAGCACGCCGGCAGTGCCCTGCTGATTGTCGCCGGCGCCGGGTCGGGCAAGACCCGCGTGCTCAGCAACCGGATCGCCTACCTGATCGCCACGAGGCGGGCGCACCACGGCGAGATCCTGGCCATCACCTTCACCAACAAGGCCGCGGCCGAAATGCGGGAACGGATCGAGGCGCTGGTCGGCGGCCGGGCCAAGACCATGTGGATCTCCACCTTCCACTCCTCCTGCGTCCGGATCCTGCGCCGCGAGGCCAAGAACGTCGGGCTCAACTCCAACTTCTCGATCTACGACTCCGCCGACTCGCTGCGCCTGATCACCCTGGTCGCCAAGAACCTGGACCTTGACCCCAAGCGCTTCGCGCCCAAGGCCATCCAGCACAAGATCTCCGCGCTCAAGAACGAGCTGATCGACGCCGACAGCTACTCTTCCAGCGCAAACTACAACGATCCCTTCGAGCAGGCCGTCGCCGAGGTCTTCAAGGGCTACACCCAGCGCCTGCGCCAGGCCAACGCCATGGACTTCGATGACCTCATCGCCGAGACCGTCTACATGTTCCGGGCCTTCCCGGCGCTCGCCGACTCCTACCGGCGCCGCTTCCGGCACGTCCTCGTGGACGAATACCAGGACACCAACCACGCCCAGTACGCCCTGGTGCGCGAGATCGTCGGCGAGGGCCCCGACGCCGCCGAGCTCACCGTCGTCGGCGATTCAGACCAGTCCATCTACGCCTTCCGCGGCGCGGACATCCGCAACATCGTGGAGTTCGAGAAGGACTACCCGGACGCCCGCACCATCAAGCTCGAGCAGAACTACCGCTCCACCCAGACCATCCTCAGCGCCGCCAACTCGGTGATCTCCCGCAACCCCAACCGGCCGGAGAAACGGCTCTGGACGGCCGAGGGCGACGGTGAGAAGATCGTCGGCTACGTCGGCGAGAACGAACACGACGAGGCCCAGTTCATCGCCAAGGAAATTGACCGGCTCCAGGACGAGGGCAACCTGCGCCCCGGCGACGTGGCCATTTTCTACCGCACCAACGCCCAGTCCCGCTCGATCGAGGACGTCCTGGTCCGCGTGGGCCTGCCCTACAAGGTGGTCGGCGGCACCCGCTTCTACGAGCGCAAGGAGATCAAGGACGCCCTCGCCTACCTGCGCGTCCTGGTCAACCCGGACGACGACGTCAACCTCCGCCGCATCCTCAACGAACCCAAGCGCGGGATCGGTGACCGAGCCGAGGGTGCCGTCGCCGCCCTGGCGGAGCGTGAGCGCACCTCCTTCATGGCCGCCGCGCGGCGCGCCGATGAAGCCCCGGGCATGGCGACGCGTTCGGTCAACGCCGTGCTGGGCTTCGTGAAACTCCTCGACGACCTCGCCGAGGTCGCTTCCGGCTCCGGCGCGGCCGCGGCCCTCGAAGCCGTGCTCGAACAAACCGGCTACCTTGCCGGGCTGCGTTCCAGCACTGATCCGCAGGACGAGTCCAGGGTGGAGAACCTCGCCGAACTGGTCGCCGTCGTCCGGGAATACGAAAGGGACAATCCCGAAGGCTCGCTCGGAGCCTTCCTGGAGCAGGTCTCCCTCGTGGCCGACGCCGACCAGATCCCGGACGCCCCCGGCGGTGACGCCGAAAACCTGGCGGCCGCCGTCGCCGAAGCCAAGCGGCTCGGCGTCGTGACCCTGATGACGCTGCACACCGCGAAGGGCCTGGAGTTCCCGGTGGTGTTCCTTACCGGCATGGAGCACGGGCTGTTCCCGCACCAGCGCTCCGCCACCGATCCCAAGGAACTGGCCGAGGAACGCCGGCTGGCCTACGTGGGGCTGACCCGTGCCCGCAAGCGTCTCTACCTGACCAGGTCCGAGGTCCGCAGCATGTGGGGCCAGAGCCAGTACAACCCCGCGAGCCAGTTCATCGAGGAGATCCCGGCCGAGCTCGTCGAATGGAAGCGCGAAGGCGCCAGCCGCCAGAGCGGTGGCTGGGGGAGCGGTGCCGGGATCGGGTCCAGCCGCTACGGCGGATCGTTCTGGGGTGCCGGGACAGCCCGCGGCGCCGCGGCCAGCCCGTCCGCCGGCTTCAACGCCGACGTTCCCGCCGCGGTGGCCAAGAACAGGGTCCAGCCGCAGAAGGAAGTCGTCGCCGTCAGCGTGGGGGACAAGGTCAACCACACCAGCTTCGGCAACGGCACCGTCCTGGCGGTGGAGGGCGCCGGGGACAAGACGGTCGCCAAGGTCAAGTTCGACGTCGGCGAGAAGCGGCTGCTGCTGCGCTACGCGCCGCTGACCAAGCTGGACGCCTAACTGACCGCGTAGCTGGACGTTTGGCTGAAGACCCGGCGGGAGTCCGGAGACCGGTCCGCCGGCACCCCGTGCAGCCGGGTGCACGGGCGTTCGCCGTACATTACGAACGCGGGTCTGGCAGGGCCTCGCCGGCCTTCGGGGCGCCGTCGGACACCCCAAAAACCCCGTAATCTAGCGGTTTTTCTACGCTCCATAGAATAGTGTCCTTACTCACATAACCGGTACTCTGGAGCGGGCTGGTCCGATCGAAGGACTAGAGTTCCCAAAGGAGCATTGCGCCGTGTGGCTCGTTTCCAAGCTTGTCGCAGGGTGCGTTTATTCCGCAGCCCGGTAACCGCGAGTACGTGGGGTCCGGCTGTACAGAAACTACTTCGACGTAGAAGGACACTAAACCGTGGACCTGTTTGAATATCAGGCGCGCGATATGTTCGAGGCGCACGGTGTACCCGTGCTTGCTGGCATCGTGGCGCACACCCCTGAAGAAGCAAAGGCAGCTGCCGAGAAAATCGGCGGCGTAACTGTCGTAAAGGCGCAGGTCAAGGCCGGAGGCCGCGGCAAGGCCGGCGGCGTCAAGGTCGCGAAGACCGCTGACGAAGCGTTTGAACACTCCACCAACATCCTCGGGATGGACATCAAGGGCCACACCGTGCACCGGGTGATGATCGCCCAGGGTGCAGACATCGCCGAGGAATACTACTTCTCCGTCCTTCTGGACCGGGCCAACCGCAACTACCTGGCCATGTGCTCGGTTGAAGGCGGCATGGAAATCGAGCAGCTCGCCGTTGAGCGCCCCGAGGCCCTGGCCAAGATCTCGATTGACCCGGCCGTGGGCATCGACCAGGCCAAGGCCGACGAAATCGTCGCCGCGGCAGGCTTCGCCGAGGAACTGCGTGGCAAGGTCGCCAGCGTAATCCTGAAGCTCTGGGACGTTTTCAAGAAGGAAGACGCCACTCTTGTGGAGGTCAACCCGCTGGTCCTGACCGGCGCCGGCGACATCGTTGCCCTTGACGGCAAGGTCTCCCTCGACGAGAACGCCGACTTCCGCCACCCCAAGCACGCCCACCTTGAAGACAAGGACGCTGCTGACCCGCTCGAGGCCAAGGCCAAGGCGCAGGACCTCAACTACGTCAAGCTGGACGGCGAAGTCGGCATCATCGGTAACGGTGCCGGCCTGGTCATGTCCACCCTCGACGTCGTTGCTTACGCCGGCGAGAACCACGGCAACGTCAAGCCCGCGAACTTCCTGGACATCGGCGGTGGAGCTTCCGCCGAGGTCATGGCAGCAGGCCTCGACGTCATCCTGGGCGACCCGCAGGTCAAGTCCGTCTTCGTCAACGTCTTCGGCGGCATCACCGCCTGTGACGCCGTCGCCAAGGGCATCGTCGGTGCACTGGCCGAGCTGGGCCACTCCGCGAACAAGCCGCTGGTAGTCCGCCTCGACGGCAACAACGTTGAGGAAGGCCGCCGCATCCTGGCCGAGGCCAACCACCCGCTGGTTACCCTGGCCGCCACCATGGACGAGGGCGCCGACAAGGCTGCCGAGCTCGCCAACGCAGCGAAGTAGAGGGACTCGACTATGTCTATTTATTTGAACAAGGACTCCAAGGTCATCGTCCAGGGCATCACCGGCGGCGAAGGCACCAAGCACACCGCCCTGATGCTCAAGGCCGGCACCAACGTTGTGGGCGGCGTCAACGCCCGCAAGGCCGGCACCACGGTCCTGCACGGCGACGCCGAGATCACCGTCTTCGGCACCGTCAAGGAAGCCATGGCCGAGACCGGCGCTGACGTTTCCATCGTCTTCGTGCCGCCGGCCTTCACCAAGGACGCCGTCGTTGAAGCCATCGAGGCCGGCATCGGCCTCGTCGTCGTCATCACCGAAGGCGTGCCGGTCCAGGACTCCGCCGAGTTCTGGGCACTGGCCCAGTCCAAGGTGGACGCTAACGGCAAGCAGGTCACCCGCATCATCGGACCGAACTGCCCCGGCATCATCACCCCGGGTGAGGCCCTCGTCGGCATCACCCCGGCCAACATCACGGGCAAGGGCCCCATCGGCCTCGTCTCCAAGTCGGGCACCCTGACTTACCAGATGATGTACGAGCTGCGCGACCTCGGCTTCTCCACCGCCATCGGCATCGGCGGCGACCCGGTCATCGGCACCACCCACATCGATGCCCTCGAAGCCTTCGAGGCTGACCCGGAGACCAAGGCGATCGTCATGATCGGCGAAATCGGTGGCGACGCCGAAGAGCGTGCCGCCGACTACATCAAGGCCCACGTCACGAAGCCGGTTGTTGGCTACGTGGCCGGCTTCACCGCTCCGGAAGGCAAGACCATGGGCCACGCAGGCGCCATCGTCTCGGGCTCCGCGGGCACCGCCCAGGCCAAGAAGGAAGCCCTCGAGGCTGCCGGCGTCAAGGTCGGCAAGACGCCGTCCGAGACCGCCAAGCTCCTGCGCGAGGTCTTCGCGACCCTCTAGGTCCGAAGCACCACGGCAAATAAGCACCACTGCAATACAGCAACGCGGGGTCACTCACGGCCCATTCCACTCGGTGGGATGGGCGCGGAGTGACCCCGCGTTGTTTCTTTAAGTACGACGGCGGCAGGCCACCTTCCCCGGGAGGTGACCTGCCGCCGTCGTACTCTTTAAGACCCCGAGGTCCTAGACCTTGGCCCCGCTGAGGACTTCCTCGAGCTGTTCGTAGGCTTCGGTCATGCCGCCCTCCATTCCGGACTGCGCCATGCCGTCGCGGGCCTCCATGCTGGGGTAGACCGCGTGGCCGCGGAGCCGCGAACGGCCGCCGCCCAGGTCCTCGAAGGTCAGGGACTCAATGCTCACCACGTCCGGGTAGCCATCGAATTCGAAGGTCTGGATGGCGAATTCATTCTCGCGGACAGTGTGGAAGACACCGGTGAAAGCATAGGCGCTGCCGTCCGGCGCGGTGTGGGTGTAGCGGTAGCTGCCGCCGGTCCTGAAGTCGTAGTGGTCAACAGCCATAGTCAGCCGCCGCGGGCCAAGCCATTGGGCGACGAGCTCGGGATCCTTATGCGCCCGGAACACCTCGGACACCGGAAAATCGAATTCACGCTCGAAATCGATGAACGGCAGACCCTCGGGGACGGTCAATTTCAGTGCGTTGCTCATGATGCATCCTTTGCCTGTGTGCCGCTCTGGGCGGCGCGGATTTCAAGCACGGCGTCAAGGCTGCGGAACTGCCCCTCGCGGACCAGCCGGTACTGGTCGATCCAGGCGGTGAGCGCTTCCAGCCGTGCAGGGTTCAGGTGCACGGGCCGGCGCTGGGCGTCACGGGTGCGCGTGACAAGTTGCGCCTGCTCGAGGACCTGGATGTGTTTCGAGACCGCCTGCTTGGTGATCGCGAAGGGCTCCGCCAGTTCATTGACGGTGGCCGGGCCCCGGCTGAGCCGGGCAATGATGCGGCGGCGGACCGGATCGGCGAGGGCCAGGAAGGCCGCGTTGAGCTCGCTGTCATCGCGTGCATCCATCCGGTGTCCCACCTCCGCGTCCCGACATCTCCGCACCCCAAAGTCTCCGAGACCTCAGGATCTCTACCCAATCTGCGTGGTGATCAACTAATTCATTGATCAACCTCTACATTGATAACGCTATGCCGGGCCGATAGTCCGCGCAATACCCCAACGCGGGGTCACTTAGCGCCCATACCGCACCCGAGGATGGGCGCTAAGTGACCCCGCGTTGCTGTGTGCGGTCACGGAATCCTTGCGCAGCTCCAAACTACTTTGTTAGTATGTCAGGACAAACTAACGAAGGAGATGCGAGTGCCTCTCGTACGAATTGACGTCAACCAGGGCCGCGGCGCGGAGCAGCTCCGCGGGCTCAGCCGGGGCATCCACAATGCGATCGTGGCCGAATTTGGCATTCCGGAGCGGGACTACTTCCACGTGCTGACCGAGCATCCCGAGGGGCAAATTGTCGCCCAGGATGCCGGGCTCGGCTTCGAGCGGACGCCGGACGTGGTGATGATCCAGATCTTCACCCAGGCCGGGCGAAGCCAGTCCGCCAAGCAGTCCTTGTTTGCCGCCATTGCGGACAGGCTGGCCGCCGCGGGGGTCGCCGGCGAGGACGTTTTCATCGGATATGTCGAGAACACCGCGGGGGACTGGTCGTTCGGTTTCGGGCAGGCCCAGTACGTCACCGGCGAACTCGGCGTTCCCGCCAGGTAAACACCCGGGTATTTCCGGCGCCTGCCCCGCCGCCGCGGCGCCGCGCGGGGCGTCATTTGAAGTCCCTGTGTCATGTTGTAAATATGTCAGTACAAACCTTTGACAGTACATGGATTCTAAGGCAAAGTAGTGGTTGTGGCCCGGCTCACGCCAGGCCCCAAAGCACCGAATAAGCACCGCAGAAACGCCGAAGCTCAGGCTGCGCAAAGGTATCGAGTCCACACCAGAAAGGTCCACGATCACCGTGACCCACGAACTGCTCACGATCGGGCGCATCAGTGTTGATATCTACCCGAACGACATCGGGGTGGATCTGGAGGATGTCACGTCCTTCGGAAAGTACCTTGGCGGATCCCCATCCAACGTAGCGGTCGCCGCTGCCCGCCATGGCCGCCGCACCGCCGTCATCACCCGCACCGGCGACGACGCCTTCGGCAAGTACCTGCACCGCGAACTGCGCAAATTCAACGTGGACGACTCCTTCGTCACGGCGGTCAAGGAATGGCCCACCGCCGTCACGTTCTGCGCCATCAAGCCGCCGGAGGACTTCCCGCTCTACTTCTATGGACGCTTCCCCACGGCACCAGACCTGCAGATCAAGGCCGAGGAACTGGACCTGGACGCCATCAGGGACGCCGGGATCTTCTGGTCCACCGTCACCGGACTCTGCCAGGAGCCCAGCCGCACCGCCCAGCTCACGGCCCACGAGGCACGGCCCCGCACCGGGCTCAAGGAAGGCCAGTTCACCATCCTGGACCTCGACTACCGGCCGATGTTCTGGGCCTCCGAGGAGGAAGCCCGGGAACAGGTCGCCAGGATCCTGCCGCACGTCACCGTCGCGATCGGCAACGACAAGGAATGCGCCGTCGCCGTCGGGGAGGGCACCCCGGACGAACAGGCGGACCGGCTGCTCGCGGCCGGCGTCGAAATCGCCGTCGTGAAGCTGGGCCCTGAAGGGGTCATGGCCAAGACCCGCACCGAGCGTGTGGTCTCCGCCCCGGTGCCCGTGGAAACCGTCAACGGCCTCGGTGCCGGCGACTCCTTCGGCGGGGCCTTCTGCCACGGCCTGCTCTCCGGCTGGCCCCTGGCCCAGGTCCTCGATTTCGCCAACGCCGCCGGCGCCCTCGTCGCCTCCCGCCTGTCCTGCGCCGACGCGATGCCGACGCCGGACGAAGTCACCGGCCTGCTCGCCGAACGCGGCCGGCTGCTGCCGGGTACCTACGCCACCGAAGGAGCAGCACTGTGAGTGCAAACCCAGCCGTCGCCACCCGTGGGGTGAACGATGATCCCCGCCGCTACGAGCACCTGAGCATTATCCGGCTCGAAGACCCGGAAGCGATTGCCCGCGCCGCCAAGGCACGGCGCCGCCACCCCGGTGTCAGGGCCCACCGGCAGAACTTCATTGTCGCCGCCGACCACCCGGCCCGCGGCGCGCTCGCCGTCGGAAACGATCCGGTGGCCATGGCCGACCGCCGCCAGCTCCTGGACCGCCTGCAGATCGCCCTGGCCAACCCGGACGTGGACGGTGTCCTCGCCTCGCCGGACATCATGGACGATCTGCTCCTGCTCGGCGCGCTCGAGGGCAAGCTGCTCTTCGGCTCGATGAACCGTGGCGGACTGTCCGGCCTGGTGAACGAATTCGATGACCGCTTTACCGGCCACACCGCGGCCGCGCTCGAGGCCCTGGGCGCCGACGGCGGCAAGATGCTGACCCGCATCTGCCTCGGCGACCCGGACACTGTCGCCACCCTCGAAGCGACCGCGAGGGCCATCGACTCCCTCGCCGAACGCAGGCTGATCGCCATGGTGGAACCGTTCCTCTCCGTCCGCGAAAACGGGAAGGTCCGCAACGACCTCTCCACCAATGCCGTCATCAAGTCAGTCGCCATCGCCGAAGGCCTTGGCGCGAGCAGCGCCTACACCTGGATGAAGCTCCCCGTGGTGGCCGAGATGGAACGCGTCATGGCCTCCACCACGATGCCCACCGTGCTCCTTGGCGGAGACCCGGACGCTGGCCAGGACGAGGTGTTCGCCAGCTGGCAGACTGCCCTCGCATTGCCCGGCGTTCAGGGCCTCACCGTCGGCCGGACCCTGCTCTACCCGCAGGACGGCGACGTCGCCGGCGCCGTGGCAACCGCGGCCTCGCTGCTGCACCACACCGAATCCACCCGCACCAAAGAAGTATCGGAGTAGCTTCCCATGGGAATGAGCACGGCATCAGGAACACGCAGAATGACGGTCGCGCAGGCCGTCGTTGAATACCTGTCCAAGCAGTACACCGTCGATTCGGTCGGCGGCCAGGACTTCCGGGAACGCCTGATTCCGGGCACGTTCGGCATCTTCGGACACGGCAATGTCGCCGGCGTCGGCCAGGCCCTCAAGCAGTACCAGCAGCTCGATCCGGCGATCATGCCGTACTACCAGGGCCGCAACGAACAGGCCCAGTCCCACCAGGCGGTCGGCTTCGCCCGCCACACCCGCCGCCGCCAGACCTTCGCGATCAGCACCTCGATCGGTCCGGGCTCCTCGAACCTGCTCACCGGCGCGGCGCTGGCCACCACCAACCGGCTGCCGGTCCTGCTGCTGCCGAGTGACACGTTCGCGACCCGCGCCGCCGACCCCGTGCTGCAACAGCTCGAACAGCCCTACGCCTACGACATCACCGTCAATGACGCATTCCGGCCGCTGTCGAAGTTCTTTGACCGCGTCTCCCGGCCAGAGCAGCTGTTTTCCGCGTTCCACCACGGACTCCGTGTCCTCACCGACCCGGCCGAGACCGGCGCCGTCACCATCTCGCTGCCCCAGGACGTCCAGGCCGAGGCCTTCGACGTGCCCGAGGAATTCCTGGCCGAACGCGAATGGCGGATCCGCCGCCCGGACGCCGACGACGAGGACATCCGCCGCGCCGCCGAGGCGATCCGCGCCGCCAAGCGCCCGCTGATCATCGCCGGCGGCGGCGTGCTCTACGCCTACGCCAACGAGGAACTCGCGAAGTTCGCCGAGCTGACCGGCATCCCGGTCGGCAACACCCAGGCCGGCGTCGGCGTGCTGCCCTGGGACCACAAGTTCTCCCTCGGGGCCATCGGCTCCACCGGCACGACGGCGGCCAACGCCATCGCCGCCGAGGCCGACCTCATCATTGGGATCGGTACCCGCTACGAGGACTTCACCACCGCCTCCCGGACCGCGTTCCAGAACCCGGACGTGAAATTCCTCAACATCAACGTCGCCGCCCTCGACGCCTACAAGCACGGCACCTCACTGCCGATCGTGGCCGACGCCCGCAAGACCCTGGTCAAGCTGACCCAGGCCCTCGGCGGCTACCGCATCGGCGCGGACCTCGAGCAGCGGATCGCGGCCGAGAAGAAGCGCTGGGACGCCACCGTGGACGAGGCATTCGACACGCGGTTCACGCCGCTGCCGGCGCAGAACGAGATCATCGGCGCCACGAACCGCGCGATGGACGCCCAGGACGTCGTCATCTGCGCCGCCGGCTCACTCCCCGGTGACCTGCACAAGATGTGGCGCGTCCGGGACCCGTTCGGCTACCACGTCGAATACGCCTACTCCTGCATGGGCTACGAGATCCCGGGCGGCCTTGGGGTCAAGCGCGCCACCCTGGCCGAAGCCGCCAAGGGCGGCACGCAGCGCGACGTCGTCGTCATGGTGGGGGACGGCTCCTATCTGATGATGCACACCGAACTCGTCACCGCCGTCGCCGAGCGGATCAAGCTGATCGTGGTCCTGATCCAGAACCACGGCTACGCCTCGATCGGTTCGCTTTCCGAGTCCCTCGGCTCCCAGCGCTTCGGCACCCAGTACCGGGCGCTGGATGAGGAACACCACAGCTTCGACGACGGCGACCGGCTCCCGGTCGACCTGGCCCTGAACGCCGAAAGCCTCGGCGTGAAGGTGATCCGGATCGAACCGGGGGAGAAGGTCATCGCCGAGCTCGAGCAGGCCATCCGGGACGCCAAAGCAGCCCCCGAACGCGGCGGCCCGATCGTCATCCACGTTGAATCCGACCCGCTGCTGGATGCCCCCAGCTCCGAGTCATGGTGGGACGTTCCGGTCTCCCAGGTCTCCGAGCTCGACTCCACGAAGCAGGCCTTCCAGACCTACACCGACCACAAGGCCCGCCAGCGCAAGCTGCTCGGCTGACCCTCTTCATCACCACGAACAGCCACAGACCAAGGAAGTCCACCACTATGTCAACGACGACCGTCACCACCATCAGCCACTTCATCAACGGCGCCGAAACCGCCGGTGAGGGCACCCGCACCCAGCCCGTCTACAACCCGGCCACCGGCGCCGTCTCCGCGGAGCTGCGGCTGGCCAACCGGGAAGACCTGGACACCACCGTCGCCGCCGCCCGCGCTGCCGCCGATTCCTGGGGCGACATCTCCCTGGCCAAGCGCACCGCGGTGCTGTTCAAGTTCCGCGAACTCGTCGCCTCCCACGTGGACGAGCTCGCCGAACTGATCACCGCCGAACACGGCAAGGTCCTCTCCGACGCCAAGGGCGAGATCGGCCGCGGACTCGAGGTCATCGAGTTCGCCTGCGGCATCCCGCAGCTGCTCAAGGGCGACTACTCGGACCAGGTCTCCACCGGCATCGACGTCTTCTCCTTCCGCGAACCGCTCGGCGTCGTCGCCGGCATCACCCCGTTCAACTTCCCGGTCATGGTCCCGCTGTGGATGGCCCCGATGGCGATCGCCACCGGCAACGCCTTCATCCTCAAGCCCTCCGAGCGCGACCCCTCCGCCTCGATGCTGCTCGCCAAGCTGTGGAAGCAGGCCGGGCTGCCCGACGGCGTCTTCCAGGTCCTGCACGGCGACAAGGAAACGGTCGACGGCCTCCTGACCCACCCGGACGTGGACGGCATCTCCTTCGTCGGTTCCACCCCGATCGCGAAGTACGTCCACGAGACCGCCACCGCCCACGGCAAGCGCGTCCAGGCCCTGGGCGGGGCGAAGAACCACGCGATCATCCTGCCCGACGCCGACCTCGACAACGCTGCCGACCACCTGGCCGCCGCCGCCTTCGGCTCCGCCGGGGAACGTTGCATGGCCATCTCGGTCGCCGTCGCCGTCGGCGAAGCCGCCGACCTGCTGGTCAAGAAGGTCGAGGAGCGCGCCCTGGCCGTCAAGGTCAACAACGGCACCGTGCCCGACGCCGAAATGGGCCCGGTCATCACGCCGGCGTCCAAGGAACGCATCGTGAAGATCGTCACCGAAGCCGAAACCGCCGGCGCCGCGATGGTGGTGGACGGCCGCGACCTCGTGGTCCCCGGCCACGAAGACGGGTTCTGGGTCGGCCCGACCGTCCTGGACCACGTCACGGCCGGGATGACCGCCTACACCGAGGAAATCTTCGGCCCCGTCCTGGTCGTGGTCCGGGTGGAGGACCTCGACGCCGGCATCGCCCTGATCAACTCCAACCCCTACGGCAACGGCACCGCGATCTTCACCTCTTCCGGCGCCGCGGCCCGGAAGTTCCAGCGCTCCGTCACCGTGGGCATGATCGGCATCAACGTGCCGCTGCCCGTGCCGGTGGCGTACCACTCCTTCGGCGGCTGGAAGGCCTCGCTGTTCGGCGACAAGCACATCTACGGCCCCGAAGGCGTCTCCTTCTACACCCGCGGCAAGGTGGTCACCTCGCGCTGGCCCGAACCCACGCACGCCTCCGGCGCCTCCTACAACTTCCCGTCCAACTGACGCCTCGACTAACCACGATCGACTGCTCCGCAACCGCCGTTTTGAGCGTCCAAAACGGCACCTGCGGAGCACTCGATGAGAAGGAATGGAAATGACAGAGAACAAGCTGATCATCGGCACCGCGCCGGACTCCTGGGGCGTCTGGTTCCCGGATGACCCCCAGCAGACCCCGTGGGAACGCTTCCTCGACGAGGTCGCCGAATCCGGCTACAAGTGGATCGAACTTGGCCCCTATGGCTACCTCCCCACCGATCCGGCCCGTCTCGCCGAAGAGCTCAAGCAGCGCGACCTCAAGATCTCAGCCGGCACCGTGTTCACCGCATTCCACCGCGGGGCCCACCAGTACGACGAAGCCTGGGAGCCGGCCCGCAAGGTCGCCGAACTCACGGCAGCCATGGGAGGCGAACACATCGTGGTCATTCCCGCGATGTGGCGCGACGACGTCACCGGCGAGGCCGTCGAGAGCGGCACGCTCACCGAGAAGGCGTGGAGCGACCTGTTCTCCGGCCACAACCGCATGGGCAAGACCCTCTTGGAGGATTTCGGCCTGAAGCAGCAGTTCCACTCGCACGCCGACTCCCACGTCGGCGCGCAGGAGGACATCGAAACCCTGCTCGCGGCCACGGACCCGAAGTACCTCAACCTCTGCCTGGATACCGGCCACGCCGAATACTGCGGGGCCTCCAGCCTCGACCTGATCAAGAACTATCCGGACCGGATCGGCTACCTGCACCTCAAGCAGATCAACCCGGACATCCTCAAAAAGGTCAACGAGGAAAACATGACGTGGGCCGCCGCCAACCTGGCCGGCGTGATGACCGAGCCGCCGAACGGGCTGCCGGACCTGCGCGCCGTCATCGAAGCCGTGGAGGCGCTCAACCGGCCGATCTTTGGCATTGTGGAACAGGACATGTATCCCGTGGCCTTCGACGTCCCGATGCCGATCGCCAAGCGCACCCGGAACTACCTGCTCTCCTGCGGCTCCCGCACCGCCGTCAACTAGAACTGAGGACAAGATCATGACCAAGACCCTCCGCGTAGCTGTCATCGGCGCCGGCCGTATGGGCGCAGACCACATCCAGCGGCTCAACACCCGCATCCACGGCGCCGAAGTTGCCGCCGTCGTCGACGTCGACCTCGCCCGTGCCCAGGCCGCCATCGAAGGCATCCCCGGCGCCGTCGCCCTCGCCGACGCCGAGGAGGCCCTCAACAACGGCGACGTCAACGCCGTCCTGATCGCCACCCCCGGCTTCCTGCACGAGGACATCCTGCTCAAGGCGATCGCCAAGGACATCCCGATCCTCTGCGAGAAGCCGCTCACCCCGGATGCCGAATCCTCCTGGAAGATTGTCGAAGCCGAGCAGGAGCTGGGCCACAAGCGCATCCAGGTCGGCTTCATGCGCCGCTTCGACGCCGAATACGCCGCCCTCGGCAAAATCATCCGCGACTCCGAACTCGGTGAGCTGCTCATGCTGCACCACCAGCACCGGAACCCCACCACCCCGGCGGGCTTCACCAACGAGATGCTGATCAACGACTCCGTGGTCCACGAATTCGACGCCATCCGCTACTTCACCGGCGAGGAAATCACCTCGGTCCAGGTCCGCCTCGGCAAGGCCACACGGAACGCCCCGGCCGGGCAACACGACCCGCAGCACGTCCTGATCGAGACCGAGTCCGGTGTCCTGGCCGACGTCGAGATCTACGTCAACGCGAAGTTCGGCTACGAGGTGGCCACCCAGGCCTCCTTCGAAGACGGCATCGTCAGCATCGGCGGCGACAAAGGCCCGTACACCCGCAGCAACGGCCGCTGGGGCGGCCACGTCACCCCCGGCTTCGAGGAACGCTTCGGGGCGGCGTACGACGTCGAAATCCAGTCCTGGGTGGACGCCGCCCTGCGCGATGAGATCGGCGGCCCCACCGCCTGGGACGGCTACGCCACGGCCGCCTGCTGCGAGGCCGGCGTCGAGGCGCAGAAGAACGGCGAAAAGGTCGCCGTGAAGCTCAACGCCAAGCCCGCCCTGTACCGCTAAAACCCCGCCGGCCGGCGCCTTCTACTGCAAAGAACGCGCCGGCCGGCCGCACGCCCGCCAGATCCACAATGGAGTGTTCACCGTGAAAATCGCCCTAGATCCCACGCCGTTCCACCACAGCCACGGACTCCTCGAGTTCCCGCGCGTGGTGGCCGACCTCGGCTACAAGTACATGCAGATGACTCCGCACGCCGATTTCATCCCCTTCTTCAACCACCCGAAGGCCGACGACGAGCTCGTGGGCAAGCTGAAGGCGGCCTGCAAGGACGCGGGAATCGAAATCGCGTCGGTGCTGCCCGTGCTGCGCTGGTCCGGCCCGGACGAGGACGCACGCGAGGCGGCCGTCCGCTACTGGAAACGCGCCATCCAGATCACCGTGGACCTGGGCGTTGGCACCATGAACACCGAATTCAGCGGCCGGCCGGAGAAGGCCGAAGAATCCGAGCGGGCCTTCTACCGCTCCATGGAGGAGCTGCTCCCCATCATCGAGCGGGAGGGGATCGACCTGCTGATCGATCCGCACCCGGACGACTTCGTCGAGGAGGGCCTGGCCGCGATCCGCGTGATCCGCGGGCTGAACTCGAAGAATGTTGGCCTGGTCTACGTGGCCTCGCACAGCTTCCACATGAAGAACGCACCGCTGGAGATCATGCGGGCCGCGGGCGACAAGCTGCGCCTGGTCCACGTGGCCGACACGATGGACCACCACGCCTCACACGGCCTGCGCTACATCACCAACCCGCCCGGCAACCCCGTCCGCGTGCACCAGCACCTGAAAATCGGCGACGGCGACGTCAACTGGGACGAGTTCTTCGGCGGCCTGCAGGAGATCGGCTTCCTGGACCGTGAAGATACGGTGATGGTCTCCAGCGTCTTCGCCGAGGACGACAACGCCGCGGACGTCTCCCGGTACCAGCTGGAGACCATGAAACAGCGCGTCGCGAAGGCGAGCCTATGACGGCGCCCGTCGCCGAGGTGACACGGCCCGTCAACCACAAACGGGCCCTCCGGACCGCGACGATCGTCTCCACTTTCGGCGGACTGCTCTTCGGCTACGACACCGGCGTGATCAACGGCGCTTTGCCGTACATGCAGGTGGACCTGGGCCTCACGCCACTGACCGAAGGGCTCGTGACCTCCTCGCTGCTGTTCGGGGCGGCCTTTGGCGCCCTCTTCGGCGGGCGCCTGGCGGACCGCCACGGCCGGCGCAAAATGATCATGGTGCTGGCCGTGGTGTTCCTCGCCGGCACCCTTGCGTGTACCTTCGCGCCGAACACGGAGGTAATGATCCTGGCACGCCTGATCCTCGGCCTGGCCGTGGGCGGGGCCTCGGTGACGGTGCCGGTGTACCTGGCCGAGGTCTCACCGAGTGCCCGGCGCGGACGAATTGTCACCCAAAACGAGCTGATGATCGTCACGGGCCAGCTGCTGGCCTTCATGTTCAACGCCTACCTCGGCAACAGCTTCGGCGAGGCCGGCGGGATCTGGCGCTGGATGCTGGTCATCGCAACCCTGCCGGCGATCGCGCTCTGGGTCGGCATGAACTTCATGCCCGAAAGCCCGCGCTGGCTGGCATCGATGGGCAGCTTCGGCGAAACCCTCAGTGTGCTGCAGCGGATCCGCTCCCAGTCCGAGGCCAGGGCTGAATTTGAAGAAGTCAAGGCCATGGCCGTGGAGGACTACAAGGCCAAGATGGGCTCCCGGAAGGACCTCAGTGTTCCGTGGCTCCGGCACATCTTCGTGGTGGGGATCGGGCTCGCGGTCATCCAGCAGATCACGGGCGTCAACTCGATCATGTACTACGGCACGCAGATCCTCGCCGAGTCCGGATTCGGCCGCGAAGCGGCCCTCACGGCCAACATCGCCAACGGGGTCATCTCCGTTCTCGCCACGTTTCTGGGCATCTGGCTGCTGGGCAAAGTGGGACGGCGGAGGATGCTCATCACTGGCCAGCTCGGCACCACGACGGCGCTGTTCCTGATCGGCGTCTTCTCTCTCATCCTCCCCGAGGGCCCCGCCCGGGGCTTCGTCATCCTGGCCCTGACCGTGACATTCCTGGCCTTCCAGCAAGGTGCAATCTCACCGGTCACCTGGCTGATGCTCTCAGAGATCTTCCCGCTGAAGATCCGCGGCCTGGGCATGGGCGCCTCGGCCTTCGTGCTGTGGATCGTGAACTTCCTGGTTGGCTTCGGCTTCCCGCAGCTCCTCGCCGCGATCGGACTGTCCAGCACCTTCTTCGTCTTCGCTGTGCTCGGCGTCGGGGCCATCGCCTTTGCCGCGAAGTACATTCCGGAGACCAAGGACAAGAGCCTGGAGGACCTGGAACACTTCTTCAAACAGGCGGCCGCCAGGGAACCGGTCACCGTCTAGCCGCAGTCAAGAAAGCCCTGCACGCACAAGCCCCGCCCGGGATTCGTCCCCGGCGGGGCTTTCTGCGTTCTTTCTGCGTACTTTCTGCGTACTCGCGCGAGGCGGTTGCCGCGCTAGGCCGCGGCGTGCAGCCGGGGGAGGGCGTCGACCAGCGGCGCCAGTTCGGGGACCTCCTGGGCCTCGGCCAGCGCCCGCTCCAGCGTGGCGTCGTGGACCGGCCGGCTCTGCTCGAGCAGGGCGATGCCGCTGGGGGTGAGCTCGGTGTAAATTCCGCGGCGGTCATCCGCACACAGGATCCGGGTCAGCAGCCCGCGGTCCTCGAGCCGGTTGACCAGGCGCGTGGTGGCACTCGCGCTCAACGCCGTGGCGCGGGCCAGCTGCTGCATCCGCATGTGCCAGCCGTCCTGCCGGCTCAGCGCGTCCAGCACGGTGTACTCCACGACCGAGAGCTGCGCCTCGGCCTGCAAGGACCGCTCCAGCTCGGCCTCGATCAGCCCGTGCAGGGCCGCCAGGGTCCGCCAGCCTTGCGCCCGGACCTCGACGGCGTCGTCCTTGATGCCCATCACGTGTTTCCCTTCAACTCGCGTGCCCGGCGGGGTGGTGACGGGCACATCAAATAATAGTTGCTTGCGCGCTGTATCTGCTTGTGCAAGAATAAATAACGCGTCTGCAACTACTAGCTTACGCGCCATACCCCATCCCGTACAGCTTTGTAAGGAGCACCTCCATGCCTGTTGGCCTGATAGCCCTCGCCCTCGGCGGGTTCGGCATCGGACTCACCGAGTTCGTCATCATGGGCCTGCTGCCGCAAGTGGCCGCAGACTTCCACGTCACCGAGGCGACCGCGGGCTGGCTCATCTCCGGCTACGCGCTCGCCGTCGTGGTCGGGGCGCTTGGCCTCACCGCGGCCGTGACGCGCTTCGAACGCAAGCCCGTGCTGGCGGTACTGATGGTGCTCTTCATCGCCGGCAACCTCGTCTCGGCGCTCGCGCCAGATTACTCGGTAATGATGATCGGCCGCATCATTGCCGCCCTCGCACATGGCGCGTTCTTCGGCATCGGCGCCGTCGTGGCCGCGAGCATGGTGGCGCCCACTAAGAAGGCGGGTGCGATCGCGATCATGTTCACCGGCCTGACGGCTGCGAATGTGCTCGGTGTCCCGTTCGGCACCATGCTGGGCCAGGCCGCGGGCTGGCGCTCCACGTTCTGGGCGATCACCGTGATCGGTGTCCTCGCCCTGGCCGGCATCCTCGCCCTGGTGCCCAGGACAGGTTCGGGAGATTCAGCCCCTGGTTCTGCCTCCGGCGGTCTGCGCGGCGAGCTCCGTGCCTTCCGGTCCGGACAGGTCTGGGTCTCCATCCTCGTCACCATCCTTGGGTACGGCGGCATGTTCGGCGCCTTCACCTACATCGCCTTCACCCTCACCGAGGTCACCGGCTTCTCCGCCACCACGGTCCCGTGGCTGCTGATCCTCTTTGGCGTCGGGCTCTTCATCGGCAACACCGTGGGCGGCAAGGCGGCCGACAAGAATGTGGACCGCACCCTGCTGGTAGTGCTCGCCATTCTGGTGGTGGTGCTCGTGGTTTTCGCCCTGACCGCCGGCAACCAGCCGTTGACCATCGCCTCCATGGTGTTGCTGGGCGGCTTCGGCTTCGCCACGGTTCCTGGGCTGCAGATGCGCGTCATGAAATACGCCAGCAGCGCTCCCACCCTGGCTTCCGGCGCCAACATCGGCGCATTCAACGTCGGCAATGCCCTGGGCGCCTGGCTGGGCGGCGTCACCATCACCGCCGGCCTCGGCTACACCTCGCCCATCTGGGCCGGCGCCGGGATCACCCTGTTGGGCCTGGCAGTGATGGCGTTCGCTGCGGCTCACGCAAAGAAGCACGACGCCGACCTGCCGGGAACCGGCGCATCAACCGTGCCCGCCGTTGCAGCGGCGGAAACCAGCACAGACCTTCCGGTCACCGAGGCTGCAACCGTTGCCCGCTGACCGCTCGAACAGAACAGACCGCCCGACCACAACAACAGGAGACACCGTGAACTCAATGCCCCATATCGTCCTCAACAACGGGGTGCAGATGCCGCAGCTGGGCTTCGGCGTCTTCCAGATTCCCGACGCCGAGACCACCGAGGCGGTAGCAGCGGCGCTCGCGGCCGGTTACCGGAGCATCGACACGGCCGCCATCTACGGAAACGAGACCGGAACTGGCCGCGCGATCGCGGAATCCGGGATCGCCCGGGAGGAGCTCTTCATCACGTCCAAGCTCTGGATCGACGACCTCGGCTACGAACCGGCCCTTGCCGCCTTCGACGCGAGCCTGGACAAGCTGGGTCTCGACTACCTGGATCTTTACCTGATCCACTGGCCCGCGCCGGCATCGGACCGGTACGCCGACTCCTGGTTGGCCCTTGAGAAACTCCTTGCCGACGGCCGGGTCAGGGCCATCGGCGTCTCCAATTTCGAGCCGGGACACCTGCAGCGGCTCATCGACCTGGGCGGAACGGTGCCGGCCGTCAACCAGGTGGAACTGCACCCGGCCCTTCAGCAGCACGCAGTGACGGTGTTCAACGCGGCGCAGGGCATTGCGACGGAGGCCTGGAGTCCGTTGGCCCAGGGTGCACTGCTGGCGGATCCGGCCATCACGGAGATCGCCGCGCGGCACGGCAGAACCCCGGCGCAGGTCATTCTGCGCTGGCACCTGCAGCAGGGGAGGATCGTCATCCCGAAGTCAGTGACGCCGGCCCGGATCCGGGAAAACCTGGAGGTGTTCGGCTTTGAGCTTTCCGCGGGCGAACTGGCGGCCGTGAATGCCCTTGAGCGGAACGGGCGCACCGGACCGCACCCGGCCACGTTCAATGGCTAGCTGTCAGCGCCTGAGCAGCCGAACGGCCTAGCGGCCGAATGGCAGCCGCGGGTCCAGGTCCTGGCCCTCCCAGGTCTGGCGGATCCAGCCGTGGTGCGGGTCATCGCTGATCAGCCAGTCGCGGACCGGGCCAGGGCCGGCCATGACGTTGAGGTAATACATGTCGTAGCCGGGGGCGGCCATGGCGGGTCCGTGCCAGCCGTAGGGCACCAGAACGACGTCGCCGGTCCGGACCTCGGCCGCAACGTCGATGGGCCGCTCGTCGGAGGCGTAGACGCGCTGGTAGCCAATGGCGTCGTCGGCGCCGGGCCGCGGCGGCGCCCCTGGCGTGACGCGGGTTTCGAAGTAGTAGATCTCCTCGAGGTTGGTCTCGCCGTCCTTTTCCTCGTCGTGCTTGTGCGGGGGATAGGAGGACCAGTTGCCGGCCGGGGTGAGGACCTCGCAGACAATGAAGCGGTCCGCCTCCAGCGCGGCGGGGGTGCCGAAGTTGTGGACCTGGCGGGAGCAGTTGCCCGCCCCGCGCAGTTCCACCGGCGTCTCGGCGGCCGTGATGAGGCGGGTCGGGTAGGAAGCTTTGGCCGGCGCGGTGGCCACGGCCACCCGTCCGCCCTCGGCCGAGGTGATGGTTACTGCCTTGCCGGCTCCGGTGTAGAGCACATCGCTGGGGCCGCTGAAGACGCTGTCCCGGCCGGGCAGGGGATAGTCCTGCCCGTCGACGGTCGCCACGAAAGAGCCGTTGAGCGGGATCACGATGCGTTCCTCCGCCGCCGCGTCCAGGCTGACGGTGCCGCCGGCAGCGAGCGTGGCAACCTTCAGCCCGGTATGCGCCCAGCCGTCCACCTCCAGTCCGGAATCGGACGTCCCGATGGAAATGTCCCACTTGCCTTCGGCTGCGGTGCCGAGCGGATAGACCCAGTTGGCCATGGAAGCTGCCCTTTCGTTGTCGCGCCGGAGGCAGGCGCGTGTGTGTGCGGGTTGGAGCCGGTTGCGCCCGTCGCTGGCGCCTAACTCTGGACGCTTACCTCTGGACCAGCGTCATCTCAAAGCTGTAGGAATCCGCCCGGTAGACATGGTGCCCGGTTTCCACCATGCGCCCGGTGTCGTCCACCGCGGTGCGCTCCATGGTCACCAGGGCGGAGCCGGGGGTGGTCTCGAGCAGCGGCGCCTGGTAGTCATTGGCGATCATGGCGCCGATCCGCTGTGAGGCAAGCCGGAAGTTCACGCCGCCGTTGCGGAGGATGGCGTAGAGGCCCTGCGAGCCCAGGCTTGCCTCGTCGATGGCGGTGATGTCGTCCCGCACCCAGTTCTCCATCAGGGCCAGCGGCTTGCCGCCCACTTTCCGGAGCCTGGTGAAGTGGTAGACCTTGGCGCCGGCCGGAAGCTGCAGTGCCGTCCGGATCGCGCCGTCCGCCTCCTCATGCGAGAAGCTGAGCACGTCGGTGGTGGGCTTGCTGCCGTTGTTGCTCAGGTCGTCGTAGAGGCTGGAGAGTTCCAGTGGGCGGCGGACCTGGCTGGACACCACCTGGGTGCCGACGCCGCGCTTGCGGACCAGGAGGCCCGAGCGGACCAGCTCGTCCATGGCTTTTCTCATAGTGGGCCGGGACAGGTTCAGCTGGGCGGCCAGGTCGATCTCGTTTTCCAGCCTGCTGCCGGGTTCCAGCAGCCCGGTGTGGATCGCTGCCTCGATGCCCTGGACCACTTGGTGGTACAGCGGCACCGGGGAAGAGCGGTCGATCCGCAGATTCAGTTGATTCGCCACTGGGCATGCTCCCTTGTGCTCCGCGGCGGTCGTCGTGCCGGCCTGCCCGCGTATGTCAGTGTATGTTCGCTTGATAGGACATACTGCCTTTTTCTGATAGTAGCAGGGCTGCCAAGAGGTGCCAAGGGCTGCTGTGACGGGCCTTGTTTGCGGGGGTCGGGCTGTCGGCGCTGGCCCGTCAAGCCCCGCGAATGGGACATTCCGATCACACTTCGTTACGTCCAAACATCCTAATGTCAGGACAAACTATTGACAACTGTGATTGGAGTCACCATGATCGGTTGTAGATGGCTCATGGACCGACGCGATGAAGCGGCCGGCGTGGCCCGGAATCAAAGGAGATTGATCGTGACCAAGTTCTCGTGGCGGAAGGCGACCCTCGTGGCGGCCGTTGTACCCATGCTGGCCCTGAGCGCGTGTTCGAGCACCGGCGGCAAGCCCGCAGACTCAGGCAATGCGGCTGGCGGAGGCCAGGAAGCCAGCACCTCCCGCATCAAGGTCGCCCTTATCACGCACGCCGCAGCCGGTGACACCTTCTGGGATATTGTTCGCAAGGGCGCCGAGGAGGCATCGGCGAAGGACAACGTTGAGCTCCTCTATACGTCCGATCCCGAAGCCGGGCGCCAGGCCCAGCTCATTCAGCAGGCCATTGACCAGAAGGTCGACGGCATCGCGGTCACGCTCGCCAAGCCCGAAGCCCTCAAGGACGTCCTGAAGAAGGCCTCCGACGCCGGCATCCCGATTGTGAGCCTCAACGCCGGTGAATCGGTCTCCTCCCAGCTCGGAGCATTCACCCACTTCGGTTCCAACGAGCAGCTCGCCGGTCAAGCCGTGGGCACCAAGCTGGCCGCGGACGGCTACAAGCACCCGGTCTGCGTGATTCAGGAACAGGGCCACGTGGGACTTGAAGCACGGTGCGCGGGCGTCAAGGCGAAGGTTCCCGGAACGGAGATCCTTTACGTCGACGGCAAGGATATGACCTCCGTTCAGTCCACCGCGACTGCCAAGCTTCAGGCTTCCAAGGACGCCGACGTCATCATCGGCCTCGGCGCCCCCATCACCCTGACTCTCCTCAAGTCGGTCACTGACGCCGGCAGCTCTGCCAAGGTTGCCAGTTTCGACCTCAACGCGGAGCTCGCCCAGAAGATCGTGGATGGTGCAGTTCTGTTCACCGTGGACCAGCAGCCGTGGCTGCAGGGCTACGGAGCCGTTGACGCCATCTGGCAGAACAAGCGCGGCGGCTTCAAGATCGGCGGCGGCCAGCCTGTGCTGACAGGCCCGGCGGTCATCGACAAATCCAATGCGGCCGATGTCCTGACCTTCGCCCAGCAGGGCGTCCGCTAACAGCCCGCTGGCCGGGCCGGCCCAGGCCGGCCCGGCGGCTAGGAGACTTATCATGACCATCACCCAGACCAAGACAAAGTCGCCGGCGCCCGATGAGCGCGTCGCCAAGCGCAGTCCGTTCCAGAAACTGCTCGGACGTCCCGAGGTCGGTGCCCTGGTGGGCGCGATCGTCCTCTTCATCTTCTTCGCGTTGGTGTCCCCGACCTTTACCCAGCCCGGTGCCCTGGCAACCATCCTGTACGGGTCCTCCACGATCGGGATCATGGCGGTGGGGGTGTCCTTGCTGATGATCGGCGGCGAGTTCGACCTCTCCACCGGTGTCGCCGTGATCACCTCGGCGCTGACGGCGTCGCTGTTCAGCTGGTACTTCACCACGAACGTCTGGGTCGGCGTCGGGCTGGCCCTGGTGGTCTCCCTGTCCGTCGGGTTCATCAACGGCTGGATTCTGATCAAGACCAAGCTGCCGTCCTTCATCGTCACCCTGGCGACGTTCCTGATGCTGACCGGCCTGAACCTGGGCCTGACCCGGCTGATCGGCGGCTCGGTGTCTTCGCCCTCGATCTCGACCATGGACGGTTTCGCATCGGCCCGGGCGGTGTTCGCCTCCTCGGTGAGCGTCGGCGGCGTCGACATCAAGATCACCGTGTTCTACTGGTTCGCGCTCGTCGCGGTCGCGACCTGGGTGCTGATGCGGACCCGGGTGGGGAACTGGATCTTCGCCGTGGGCGGGGACGCGAACGCGGCCCGCGCCGTGGGCGTGCCGGTCAAGGCCACCAAGATCGGTTTGTTCATGGCCGTGGGGTTCTGCGCCTGGATTCTGGGCATGCACAACCTCTTCGCCTTCGACACCGTGCAGTCCGGTGAGGGCGTGGGCAACGAGTTCCTCTACATCATCGCCGCGGTGATCGGCGGCTGCCTGCTCACCGGCGGGTACGGCTCGGCGATCGGCGGCGCGATCGGCGCGTTCATCTTCGGCATGGCCAACAAGGGCATCGTCTACGCGCAGTGGAACCCGGACTGGTTCAAGTTCTTCCTGGGCCTGATGCTGCTGCTGGCCACCATCGTCAACCTCATCGTCAAGCGCCGCGCGGAACTGAAGTAGAAGGGCCCCGGAACCATGAATGCCAAAGAGATCGACCAGCAGACCCTGCTGCAGAACGAAAACGATCCCCTCACCCACACCCCGGTGCACCTGCTCTCCCTCGACGGGGTCGGGAAGCACTACGGGAACATCATCGCCCTCTCCGAGGTCACCATGGCGGTGGACAACGGCCGCGTCACCTGCGTGCTGGGCGACAACGGTGCGGGCAAGTCCACGCTGATCAAGATCATCGCCGGCCTGCACCAGCACGACGCCGGGGTCCTGAAGATCATGGGGGAGGAGCGGAAGTTCAGCTCCCCCCGGGACGCCCTGGACGTCGGGATCGCCACGGTCTACCAGGACCTCGCCGTGGTGCCTTTGATGCCGATCTGGCGGAACTTCTTCCTTGGCTCGGAACTGACGTCCGGCTTCGGCCCGTTCAAGAGCATGGACGTCGAGAAGATGAAGGACATCACGCTCAAGGAACTCGCCGCGATGGGCATCGACCTGCGCGACGTCGAGCAGCCCATCGGCCAGCTCTCCGGCGGTGAACGCCAGTGCGTCGCGATCGCCCGGGCCGTGTACTTCGGCGCGAAGGTCCTGATCCTGGACGAGCCCACCGCGGCCCTGGGCGTGAAGCAGTCCGGCGTGGTGCTCCGCTACATCCTGCAGGCCCGCGACCGCGGCCTCGGGGTCATCTTCATCACCCACAACCCGCACCACGCCTTCCCTGTCGGGGACCGGTTCCTGCTGCTCAAACGGGGCAAGTCGATCGGCTATTACGACAAGAAGGACATCACCCTGGACGAGCTCACCGCCCAGATGGCCGGCGGCGCGGAACTCGCCGAACTCGCCCACGAACTCGAACAACTCGGCGGCCACAGCGACGTCGTCAAGGAAGTCCAGGGCGAAGTCGCCGACGTGTCCCAGACCACCGGCAAGACCTACGGGTAACGGCCGCCCCAACTCCTGAAAGGACAAGCCTTTGGCTTATCTCAACCGCAACGCCTCCGACGCCGTTCTGCCGGTGCGGATCGGACTTATCGGCTCGGGCTGGATGGGCGCCTTCCACGCCGAGAGCATTGCCCGCCGGGTCCCCGGCGCCGTCCTTGCCGCCATCGCGGATCCGAACCTGGAATCTGCCGGGGCGCTGGCTGGCGCCCTGGGCACCGCGAAGGTGACCGCCGACGCTGCCGATCTCCTGGCCGACCCGGCGATTGACGCCGTCGTCATCGCCAGCCCCGCGCGTTTCCATTCCGCCCTGATCGGCCAGGCCGCAGCGGCCGGAAAACACGTCTTCTGCGAGAAGCCCGCCGGTCAGGGGCTCGAGGAGCTCGACGCGGCCCTTGACGCCGTCGACGCCGCCGGGGTGCACTTCCAGATCGGCTTCAACCGCAGGTACGCCGCAGACTTCCAAGCGGCCAAGAAGGACCTCGCCGCCGGAATCGTGGGGCAGCCGCAACTGCTTCGTTCGCTGACCCGGGACCCGGGCACGGGGAGCATCGGCCACGCCGCAAGGATCCCCGCGTGGACCATCTTCCTCGAAACCCTGATCCACGACTTCGACACCCTGAACTGGTTCAACGAAGGCGCCGAACCTGTGGAGGTCTATGCGGTTGCCGACGCGCTTGTGGAGCCGGGACTGCGGGACCAGGGGTTCCTGGACACCGCCGTCGTGACCATCCGCTACAGCAACGGCGCGATCGCCGTCGCCGAGGCAAACTTCAGCGCGCTGTACGGTTACGACATCCGCGGCGAGGTTTTCGGCTCCAAGGGCATGGTCCAGGCCGGCCGCGCCACCGAAACCGCTGCCCGCCGGTTCACAGCCGAGGGGATGTCCGCCGACACCCCACGGCTGAACGTCGAGCTCTTCCGGCAGGCCTACACAGACGAGCTGGCGGACTTCGCCGACGCCGTGCGCGCCCGGCGTGACGGTACCGCTCCGGAGTCGAAGCCCTTCACTCTCACTCCGGGAGCCAGCGACGCCCGGCGCGCACTGGCCGTGGCGCTGGCCTGCATCGAGTCCGTCAAGCGGGGGACCCCGGCAACGGTCAACACAGTGGCCGTCAACGAGAACGTGGTCCTCTGATGCGGCTCGCCGTGTGCGCTGAGATGGTCTTTACGGACTTGCCGTTCACGGAGCGGGTGCGCCGGCTCCACGAGGCCGGCTTCGACGTCGAACTCTGGGACTCGCGGCCCAAGGACATCGGCGCGCTCAAGGCCACCGGGGCGGTGTTCTCCTCCATGACCGGATACAGCTCCGGCAGCCTCGTGGATCCGGACACGGCGGACGAGGTGGTGCGGACCGCCGAGTCCCTGATCCCCACCGCCCTGGAACTTGGCGTCAGCCGTATGGTGGTCCACCCGGCGGAACTCGTCGACGGCCACGCGGCGCGGCCTGTCTACCGCTCCAGCGGACACATGTGGGCCACCGGCGCCCGGACCCTGGAACGGCTCGGGAAGCTCGGTGAGAAGCACGGGGTGACGTTCTGCCTCGAGAACCTCAACACCATCCGGGACCACCCCGGCATCCCGCTGGCACGGGCCAAGGACACCCTGGCGCTCGTGCAGGCGGCCGGGCACCCGAACGCCAGGCTCATGCTGGATCTCTATCACGCCCAAATGGGGGAGGGGAACCTGGTCGAGCTCGTCCGGACCGCCCTGCCATACCTCGGCGAAATCCAGGTGGCAGACGTTCCCGGCCGTTGCGAACCCGGAACCGGGGAAATCAACTACGCGGCCGTGGCCAGGGCGCTCGCGGACGCAGGCTACGAAGGAACCGTGGGCATGGAAGCGTGGGCCAGTGGCGACAGTTATGCGGCCCTGGAGGCCTTCCGTGCGGCGTTCACCGTGCCCGCACCAAACATGAGAGTAGAAGTATGAAAGACGTAATCCTTGGACTCGCCGGCGTTGGGCGGATCGGGGTCATGCACGCCAACAACATCGCCGCCCTCAACGAGGTCCTGAACCCACAAGGGATCCGTGTCCGCCTACGCCTCACCGACGTCGCCGAAGAGCACGCCCGGACGGTGGCACGCGTTCTCGGTGCCGAATTCCTGCCCTCGGTCCAGGCGCTGCTGGCCTCGGGGCTGGACGGCCTGGTCATCGCCACCGGAACCGGAACCCACCCCGAGCTCATCAAGGCCGGCGTGGACGCCGGGATCCCGGTGTTTTGCGAAAAGCCCGTGGCCCTGAACGTGGCCGACGCCCTGCCGGTGCTCGACTACATCCGGGACCGGAACGGCGTGGTGCAGATCGGGCATCAGCGCCGGTTCGACGCCGGCTACCTGGAAGCCCGCCGCGCTTACCAGGCCGGCGAGCTGGGCTGGATCCATTCCCTGCGTGCCGTCACCTGCGACATGACGCCGCCCCCGGTCGAGTTCCTGGCCAGCTCCGGCGGGCTCTTCCGTGACTGCTCGGTCCACGATTTCGACATCCTGCGCTGGCTCACAGGCCGCGAAATCGTCGAGGTCTACGCCAAGGGCTCCAACAACGGGGATCCGGCCATCGGTGAAGCCGGCGATGTGGACACGGCCCTCGCGCTGGTGACGTTCGACGACGGCACCGTGGGAACGGTTTCGGCGACCCGCTACAACGGGGCGGGCCATGATGTCCGGCTGGAAATCCAGGGCTCCCGCGGCTCGCTGATGGTGGGCCTGGACGACAAGACGGCACTGGCCTCCGCCGAAGCGGGGATCGCTTTCCCCGCGGGGAAGCCGCATCTGACGTTTGCCGAGCGGTTCGAGACGGCGTACCGCTCCGAAATGGAGGCGTTCGTCGAACTGATCCTTGGCCGCCGGGAGAATCCGTGCACTCCGGAAGACGCCGTCGCGGCCTCCCGGGTTGCCGATGCCGCCCAGGAATCGCTGGCCACCGGTGCCCCGGTCAAGGTGACGGTGAGCGTCGGCAGCTGATTACGGGCCGGGGCGTCCGGCTCAGGGCCGGGTGCGGCACGCCTCGACGAAGGCCCGGAACGGCGCGAGCCGCTCCCCGGCCGGGAGCTCCAGGGCCTCGGGGTGCCACTGGACCGAGGCCACCCAGCGCTCCGGATCCTCCAGCGCCTCGACGGTCCCGTCCTCGGCCACGGCCGTCACCTGCAACCCTCCGGCCACCCGGGCCACGGCCTGATGGTGGCCGGAGGCGGTCTTCACGTTCACGGCACCGGAACCGCCGCCGTAGAGCGCGGCCACCCTGGAGCCGGCCCGCACCGCCACCTCATGCCAGGCCCACGGGCCGGCCCCGTGCACCGGCGCGGGCTCGCGGTGCGCCACCGTCCCCGGCGCCATGTCCTGGATGAGCGTCCCGCCGTAAAGCACATTGAGCAGCTGATGCCCGCGGCAGATGCCGAACACAGGCAGCCCGGCGTCGATCGCAAGACGCGCCACGGCGAGATCCAGCGCGTCCTGGGCAGGGCTGACGTCGTAGCAGACGTCACCGCGCAGCTCGCCGTAGAGGGCGGGGTCGAGGTCGCCGCCGCCGGGAAGGACGACGCCGTCAAGGCAGGCCATCGCCGCGGCGAGGCCGCCGTCGTCGGGCCCCGAAGCGTCGAGCAGCACCGGTTCGCCGCCGCCCTCGCGCAGCAGCCCCACGATGTACTCGAACAATGCGTTGGCTTCCGCCACGCGCGGGTCGGGATCGGAGGAACTGCTGAGGCGGACGGGAACGCCGATGCGCGGCCGGCCGCGAAGGGGGTTGCGGGAAGTCTGCATGCCTCATTCTGCAACACGATCGCGGACTAGGATTACTAGATGAATCCCCGCTATCTCGTGTCCCGCAGCCGGTACATCGCCGCCGCCCCCGAAGCCATCTTCGAGGTGCTCGCCACGCCTGCCCTGCACAGCGTGATCGACGGCTCGGACACGGTCAAGGGCGCCCAGCCGCGCGGGCCCGGACGGCTGTACCTCGGCGCCAGGTTCGGCATGCAAATGCGCATGCGGGTGAACTACAAGATCCTGAACAGGGTCTGCGAGTTCGAGGAAGGCCACCGGATCGCGTGGCGGCACTTCTACGGCCACGTGTGGCGCTACCTGCTGGATCCGGCCACAGGCCCGGACGGTACCCCCGGCACGCTGGTGACCGAGCAATGGGACGCGCGGCGGGTCCGTGGAAAGAGCTTTCTCCGGCTGGCCGGCTACCTGCGCCGCCATCCGGTCAATTTGGAACAGACGCTTGCCAAGCTCGACGCCTACATGGCTGCGCACCCGGACATGGGTAATGTGGATGGCAGCACGAAACGAGACTGAAGGTGGGAACTGGGATGGGCCGCAGGACACTGGTCGACGATCTCGTCGACGGCCTGCTGACCGAAATCCTTGACGGAAAGCTCCTGCCCCACAACCCGATTCCGCCCGAGGCCGACATCGCCAAGGCCTACGGCGTCAGCCGGCTCACCGTGCGTGAGGCCCTCAAAGCCCTCCGGGCGCAAAACATCCTCTATGTGAAGGCCGGCCGGGGAACGTTCGTCAATCCCACGGACAACTGGACCGGCCTGGACGCGATCTTCAAGGCAGCCTCCCATGGCAATGCGGCCGACCAGGTCTCGGTGGGACTGATTGAGATGCGCCGCATGGTGGAGACCGGGGCCGCGGCGCTCGCCGCCAAACGCTATACCCCGGAGCAGGCCGAGCGCATGCGCGAGTGCATCGCGGACATGAAGCGCTTCCACGACTCCGGCGACCTGGACCGCTTCGTAGAGGCGGACATTGGTTTCCACGACGCCGTCCTGAAGGCGTCCGGCAACCCCTTTGTCCGGGCCCTGTTCGCCCAGCTGGGCCAGCTGCTGTACGTGACCCGGCGCGAAACGTCGGCCGTCGAGGTGATCCAGCAGCACGCCATCGATTACCACCAGCGGGTCCTGGACAGCATTCTGAGCGGCGACGCCGAGCGCTCGCGGCAGGCGATGGATGAGCACATGGACCAGACCAATGCGGACTACGAGCGCTACGTCCGGGGCGCCAAGTCCTGACGTCCGCTTCCGGACTCTTGACGTAATCCGAATCACATTCTAAGATTTTGGCTAGTTCCTGAATCAGATGTCTGACATCTGACTCAACAGTATCCTGCAGCACGCGCTTCCAGGCGGGCAGGATGACCACCCCAATCCACCGCTTTCCTCACCCGGCACAGCAGCAGGGCAGGAAAACACTTAAGAAGGTCGATGATGACTTCATTAACCCCCAAGTCCTTCGGACTCGGCGAACTGGGCGACCGCACGCTCCGCAAGGTCCGCCGCCGCGTCATGCCCCTGATTGTCCTGCTCTACTTCGTTGCCTACCTGGACCGCAACAACGTCGGATTCGCCAAACTCACGATGAGCGAGGACATCGGCCTGAACTCCGCTGCCTACGGTCTGGGCGCCGGCATCTTCTTCCTTGGCTACGCCCTCCTGGAGGTTCCCAGCAACGCCGGCATGTACCGGTTCGGAGCCCGGAAATGGCTGGCCCGCATCCTGATCACGTGGGGCATCTTCGCCACCGCCATGTGCCTGGTGAACGGTGAAACCACGTATTACATCGTCCGGTTCCTGCTCGGTGCCGCCGAGGCCGGGTTCTTCCCGGCGATCCTGTTCTACCTGACGCTGTGGTTCCCTGCCGCGCAGCGCGTCACCGTGCTGGGCATCTTCATCCTTGCCCAGCCCGTATCCAACGCGCTCGGCGCCCCGGTGTCCGGGCTCCTGCTGCAGATGGACGGCGTCATGGGCCTCCAGGGCTGGCAGTGGCTCTACATCATCGAAGGCATCCCGGCGATCGCCCTCGGCCTGCTGACACCCATCCTCATGACGGACCGTCCGCGGGACGCCAAATGGCTCGAAGCCGACGAGCGCAACTGGCTCACCGCCACCATGGACGCCGAACTGGCCGCCAAGTCCCAGTCGGGCAAGCACAACTTCATGGCAGGGCTCAAGGACAAGCGCACCCTGGTCTACTCCGCCCTGTACTTCGGCCTGGTGTGCGGGATTTACGGCCTGGGCCTGTGGATGCCCACCATCGTCGCGGCCCTGGGCAAGTTCTCCACGGCAGAGGTCGGCTTCATCGTCTTCATCCCCTATGCCGTGGCCGCAGTATTCGTCTACTTCTGGAGCAAGCGCGCGGACCGGACCGGCAAGCGTGCCTGGCACGCCTCGGTCAGCATGGTGCTTGCTGGCGTCGGACTCGTGGCCGCCGGCTACCTGCTCCCGGTCAACCCGTTCCTCGCGATGGTCGGTCTGACGCTCTCCGCCATGGGGATCTACGGGGCGATCGCCCCCTTCCTCTCGATGCCCTCCGCGGCACTGACCGGTGCGGCTGCCGCTTCCGGGCTGGCCCTGGTGAACTCCCTCGGAAACCTCGGCGGCTTCATCTCCCCGTACGCGGTCGGCCTCCTCAAGGACGCCACCGGAAGCAACCAGAGCGGGCTCCTGTTCCTGTCCCTGTGCCTGTGCATCACGGCCGTGGCCACCTACCTGTACGCCCGCCGGCGCCCCGAAGGCGACGCGAGCCTTGACCCCGCGGTCGCAGCAGCTGCCGCCGTCGACCCGGCCAAAGTATCCTGATCCGACCCCCCCGAAGGAATCTTCGTCATGACATCAATTACCCCGTTCCCCACTGAACGCACCGTGGTCCTGACCGGAGCCGCGTCAGCCCGCGGCATCGGCCGTGCCGCCGCCGACCGCCTGGCCAGCGAGGGCTGGTCCATCGCAATCCTGGACATCAATGCCGAGGACGCCAGCGCCGCTGCGGCCGAAATCGGTTCCAACCGTGCGGTCAAGGCCATCGGCGTCGGTGCGGACGTCTCCGACGCCGCGTCGGTTGACCGGGCCATCACCGAGATCGAGGGCTCGCTGCCCCCGATCGTCGCGCTGGCCAACCTGGCCGGCATCAGTTCCCCGACGCCGTTCATGGACACCACTGTCGAGGAATGGGACAAGGTCTTCGCCATCAACATGCGCGGATCCTTCATCGTTTCCCAGCGCGTGCTCAAGGGCATGATCGAGCGCAAGCTCGGCCGGATCGTGAGCATCTCCTCGATTTCGGCACAGCGGGGCGGCGGCACCTACTCAAAGGTCGCCTACAGCGCCTCCAAGGCCGGGATCATCGGATTCACCCGCGCCCTGGCCCGCGAGGTGGGCGAGTTCGGGGTCACGGTCAACGCCATCGCCCCAGGCCCCATCGACACCGACATCATGGGCGGCACCCTGAGCGAGGAACGCAAGGCGCAGATGTCTGAGGGCATCATGATGGGGCGGGTCGGCAGCCGCGAGGAAGTGGCGGCCCTGATCGCCTTCCTGCTCGGCCCGGACGCCGGTTACATCACCGCGGCCACCTATGACATCAACGGCGGCCTCCAGGTCTCCTAACCCGCACGCACCCCCGTTGCGCTATCACTTTTGGGCCTTAAGATCCCGGAATGGCCACTGTGGAGTCTCATGACTTAATGGACGTTTCTGTCTCAAGACATCGTGGACAGTGTGTCTCAGGACATCGTGGACACTCGGACCGGTTTTGCTCGGGTCATGAGCAAAATGCACCCCGATATCAAGATCCGGCATTTGGTGGCGACAT